>NZ_JBHYHC010000294.1:0-1007 GCF_042738955.1 Umezawaea sp. NPDC059074 | reverse complement strand
AACCGGCGCTCCAGGGCGGGGTCCTTCTCGACGTACTTGCGGTACTCGTCGAGCGTGGTCGCGCCGATGGTCTGGAGCTCACCGCGGGCCAGCATCGGCTTGAGGATGCTGGCGGCGTCGATCGCGCCCTCGGCGGCACCCGCACCCACCAGGGTGTGGATCTCGTCGATGAACAGGATGATGTCGCCGCGGGTGCGGATCTCCTTGAGCACCTTCTTCAGGCGCTCCTCGAAGTCACCGCGGTAGCGGGAACCGGCGACCAGGGAGCCCAGGTCAAGCGTGTAGAGCTGCTTGTCCTTGAGCGTCTCGGGCACCTCGCCCTTGACGACCATCTGCGCCAGGCCCTCGACGACGGCGGTCTTGCCGACGCCGGGCTCGCCGATGAGCACCGGGTTGTTCTTGGTGCGCCGCGACAGCACCTGCATGACCCGCTCGATCTCCTTCGAGCGGCCGATCACCGGGTCGAGCTTGCCCTCGCGCGCGCTGGCGGTGAGGTTGCGCCCGAACTGGTCGAGCACCAGCGACGACGAGGGAGTGCCCTCACCGCGACCGGTGGACTCGGTCGTCTCCTTGCTGCCGGAGTAGCCGGACAGCAGCTGGAGCACCTGCTGGCGGACCCGGTTGAGGTCGGCTCCCAGCTTCACCAGGACCTGCGCCGCGACGCCTTCGCCCTCGCGGATCAGGCCGAGCAGGATGTGCTCGGTGCCGATGTAGTTGTGGCCGAGCTGCAGCGCTTCGCGCAGGGACAGCTCGAGGACTTTTTTCGCTCGTGGGGTGAAGGGGATGTGACCGCTCGGGGCCTGCTGGCCCTGGCCGATGATTTCCTCGACCTGCTGGCGGACACCTTCGAGGGCGATCCCCAACGACTCCAGCGCCTTGGCGGCGACACCTTCACCCTCGTGGATCAACCCCAGGAGGATGTGCTCGGTGCCGATGTAGTTGTGGTTGAGCATCCGGGCCTCTTCTTGGGCCAGGACAACCACCCGCCTCGCGCGGTCGGTGAACCT
>NZ_JBHYHC010000293.1:0-1122 GCF_042738955.1 Umezawaea sp. NPDC059074 | reverse complement strand
GCGGGGGGCCCACGGCCCGGCTCGTGGCCCCGTGCCCGGCCGTTCTCGTTCCGCCTCCCGGCACCACGGGGTCGGGGCTCGCCGACGCGAGCCGCACCCGAGGCGCGCTCCCGTTCCCGCGGAGCGCCGTGCCGAGCGCGAGGCGTCGTATGTCGAACACCACCCCCGCGGCTCAAGGCCGTCCGGTGACTCCCGAAGCTGTTGTCCCGCCCCAGAAAGGGCTGCGCTCATGGCGAAGAAGACGAAACCGATCCTGGTGCTGGGGTCGACCGGCAAGACCGGCAGCAGGGTCGTGCCCCAGCTGCGCGAGAAGGGTTTCGAGGTGCGGGCCGCGGGCCGGTCGGCCGAGACGGTCTTCGACTGGGACGACGACGCGACCTGGGAGGCCGCCCTGACCGGCACGGGCGCGGTGTACGTGGTGGACCTCCAGGACAAGCCGGGCCAGTGGGACGCCGAGGCGGCCCTGCGCGAGTTCTACGCCCGCGCGGTGGAACTCGGCGTGCGGCGACTGGTCGTCCTCCAGGCGCGCGCCACCGGCCTGGTGGGTGGCAAGGACCTGCACTCCGGCGAGACCGCGGTGCGCGAATCCGGCGCGGAGTGGACGATCCTGCGCCCCAACTGGTTCAACCAGAACTTCGACGAGGGCGTGCTGGTCGACGGCATCCTCGCCGGGGAGCTGCCGCTGCCCGCCGGTGACGGGGTGGAGCCGTTCATCGACGTGGCCGACGTCGCGGCCGTGGCGGTCGCCGCGCTGACCGGGGACGGCCACGACGGGCAGGTGTACGAGCTCAGCGGCACCGAGGCGCTGTCGTTCCACGAGGCCGTGGCGACGATCGGCGAGGCCATCGGCAAGCCGGTGACGTACCTGCCGGTGTCGCAGGACGCCTACGAGGCCGAGCTGGTGGAGTACGGCATCGCGGCGGACTACGCGAGGTTCGTCGGCGACCTGGTCGGGCAGATCCGCGCGGGCACCAGCGGTGGCGTGACAGGCACGTTCGCGCGGGTCATGGGGCGCGAGCCGATCACGTTCGAGGACTTCGCCAAGGACGCCGCCTCGCGGGGGGCGTGGCGGGGCTGACCGCGACGCGCCGAGGGCCCGCCGGGAAACCACCAGGCGGGCCC
>NZ_JBHYHC010000292.1:0-1411 GCF_042738955.1 Umezawaea sp. NPDC059074 | reverse complement strand
GCGCGCCGACGAACCAGGTCTCCACGCGGCCCCAGCGGACCCGCGCCCAGGAGAACCCGATCACGGCCAGCAGCAGGGCCTGCAACCACAGCACGAGCGGCACCAGCGCGCTCTCGTCGCGGCGCAGCGGCAGCTCCTCCGGCAGCAGCGACGTCGGCTGGCCCGCCTTGGCCGCCACCGCGCGGTCGACCAGGGTGGCGTCCACGAAGACCGTCCGGTCGGGGCTCAGCGCGAGCCCGAACACGTCGTCACCCTCCGCGCTGGTCAGCAGCAGCCGCCCGGTGCCCGCGGCGGGCGCCTTGGGCAGCGGGTCGCCGTCGCGCCGGACACCGTCCACCCGGTAGGTGAACCGGCCCTGCCCGGTCGTGGCCACGACCTGGTCGCCCTCGCGCAGCGCCGCGATGTCGCGGAACGGCCCGCCGAACGTCGCCGCCCGGCCCAGCAGGACGGCGACACCGGGCTGACCGGGCAACGGGCTGGTGCGCAGGTGGCCGGGCCCCTCGGCGAGCCGGGCGCCCGCCGTGCCCTCGACCACGACCTCGTTCAGGCCGAGGCCGGGGACCTCCAGCACCGCGATGGGCGTGCCCGGCTCGATCACGCCACCGGTCGGCATCTCGATCGCCGCCAACTGCTCGCGAACCTGCGCGTAGAGCAGGTCCTGGCCGCGGTCGTGGCGCACCGAGCCGACCAGCACCACATAGGCGACGAAGCCGAGCGTCCCGACCGCCACGACCGCGAGGACACGGGTCAGCAGCGCCATCTCCCACGACACCGCGCTCCTCACTCCGCCCCTCTCCCGAACCGGGCGGCCAGCCAGCGGCGGACCGGGTGGCCCGGCGTGCCGAGCGCGGGCACGAGCGGCACCAGCACGGCGGCCAGCAGCCCGACGCCGAGCAGCACCGGCAGGATCCACCGCGCGAACGACGACGAGTCCGCCCTGGTCGCCGCGCTGGTGACCGGCTTGCCGACGCTGGACGGCGTCGACCCGGACGGGTCCGGCGGCACGGGCGCGGAGGCGGGACCGGTCGGCGTCGTGGTCCGGTTGGCTCCCCCGACGACGTTGTTGGTGGTCGGCGATCCCCCACCGCCGGTGTTCGGATCGGGCAGTCCCTTGGCCGGGTCGGTGATCACGTCGTCCGGCGGCGCGGGCACGTCGCCCTTCTGCTCGCGCACGGCCGTGGCGGCGTTGCGCGTCTGGAGCTTGAGCGGGTCGCTGAGGGCGAGGTAGCCCAGGGGCAGGTTGCCGATCTCCACGCCGTACTGCTGCCCACCGTCCGCCGCGTACTCCAGGAACTTGGCGTAGTTCTCCGCCTCGGCCTGCGGCAGCCCCGAGGTCGGCACGCCCGCGTACACGACGGTGGTGCCGGGGTAGCCCTGTCCGTCGAGCTTCGACTGGTCGACCGCGAGCATC
>NZ_JBHYHC010000291.1:0-1510 GCF_042738955.1 Umezawaea sp. NPDC059074 | reverse complement strand
CAGAGGTGGGGCAGCGCCCAGCGGAGCCGGGCCGCGATCGAGCCGCCCGCGACCCAGTGGCCGCGCCTGCCGCCCTCGTCGGCAGCCGCGATGGCGACCTCGACGGCGTCGGGCAGGCTCGCCCCGCCGACCCCGGCGCTCACCGCCGCGCCGACGGCGGCCGCGGCCGCGATGCCGATGCCGGTGTTGTGGGTGGGTGCGCTGACGTGGGCGACGGCGTCCACGAAGGACGTCAGGTTCGAGGCGTCGACGGCGATCCCGACCGGCGTGACGCGCATGGCGGCGCCGTTGGTGCTGCCGGTGCGGCCCGCCTCCTCGACCGGCACCCCCTCGCCCAGCCGGACCAGTGCCAGCTTGGTGGACGGTCCGAGCAGGTCGAGCGAGCCGCGGTCGCGCATCCGCGCCTCCCAGGCCAGCAGCCGCTCGGCCAGCACGGTCGGGTCGACCTCGCCGCCGCTCTCGACCAGCAGTTCGGCCACCAGCACGGCCTGCTCGGTGTCGTCGGTGATCGACCCGGCCGCCATGCCCGCGGCGATCCGCTGCCGCGGGCCCGCGGCGACGAACCCGGTGATCGGTCCGTAGTCGGCCAGGATCTCGGCGTGCGACATCGACTGGGTGGGCATGCCCAGCGCGTCGCCCAACGCCAGCCCGTGGAAAGCGGCCAGTGCCCGCTCGGTGATCACCGGCTCACGCCCCGAAGCTGACGTGCAGCCGGAACCTCTTCGGGTCCAGCCAGCTCACGACCTTCTCGACGAAGTTCCCGTCGGCGTCGCGGGCGATGCGGGTGGTGTGCAGGAACGTCTCGCCGGGCTCACGGCCCAGCAGGCGCGCGTCGGCCTCGCCCAGCGCCGCGACCGCGATCCACTGGTCGCCACGAGCGGGCACCAGTCCCGCCGCGGTCATCGTCTCGGACAACGAGTCGTCCTTCAGCCCGAGCTCGGGTGCTTGGGCCAGCGCACCTACGGCGGGCACCCGGCTGCGCTCCAGCGAGACCGCCGTGCCGTCGTCGGTGAGCCGACGAATCCGGTCCAGCGCCAGGAACTCCATCGCACGGGAACCCACGGTGGCCGCCAGGTCGGGATCGACCACCCGTTCCATCCGCACGACCTCGGCCCGTGTGTGGATTCCGGTCATCGCCAGCGCGAGCCCCCAGCTGGGCGACTCGTCCAACGACCGGCCGTCGAACGTCACGAACGACCCGACACCCGTCTGCGTCTCGATCAGGTTGTCCCGCGCCAAGCCCTCCAGCGCGCCCCGGATCGTGCTGCGGCTGACCGCGAACCGCCGTGCCAACTCGTTCTCGCCCGGCAACAACGACCCGGTCGGGTGCTCGCCCGCCAGGATCGCCTCGCGCAGCCGCCCGGCGACCTCGTGCCGCTTGAGCGACGACCTCGGTCGGGATGGCCCCATCGCGTCGTTGTTCATACAGGGACGGTACCTGTATGTCACCTGTACGGTCAATGGTGTCGGGTGGACGCGCGGGCAGGGCCCTCCCCGAGGTCCGGGGAGG
>NZ_JBHYHC010000290.1:0-1552 GCF_042738955.1 Umezawaea sp. NPDC059074 | reverse complement strand
GCACGGGGGGCTGCCGTGGTCGCACGACGTCGGCAGCCTCGCCGCGGACTACGGGCGTCCGGCCGCCGCGGGCGGGGGTTTCCTCACCGCCGTCAGGCCCTCGGCAGGGGTTGGATGATGCCGAAGATGTTGCCCTCGGTGTCCTTGTAGTACGCCAGGTCCCCCACGCCCGGCACGGTGTCCTTCGGCAGCGCGACCGTGCCGCCCGCGGCCTCGACCGCCTTGATGTAGGCGTCGATGTCGTCCACCGCGATGGTCAACGGCGAGGCGTTCACCGGGGCGTCGGCCGCCGGCTCGGGGCCGCGGCGCAGCGTCAGGCCGCCGTTGATCCCGTCGCCCTCGTCGCCGGTGACGATGGACCAGTAGTCCATGTCGCCGAACCGCTGGAACTTCCACCCGAACGTCGACTCGTAGAAGGCCTGGGCACGCGCTGGGTCCGAGGCGTGGATCTCGAAGTGCACTGGGCGAGGCATGGGCGGGACGCTACGCCCGAAAACGGCGGCTATCCAGGACCGCCGCCGTCACCAATTCGGCTTAACGTCCCCTGCTCGGGCACGGCGGCCCACGTGGCGGAGGTCGACGAGCCGACCGGGAAGCGCACCGCGCTCCGGGACCCCGCGTGCTCTAGACGAGTGCCTTGGCGATCTCGTCGGGGTGGGTGAGCAGGCCGTCGTGGGCGCCGGGGACGAGCACGGGTTCGAGGCCGATCCGGGCCGCGTACTCCGCGCCCGGCAGGGGCAGTGCGTGGTCGTCCTCGCTCAGCACGTAGAGCGCGGGGATGCCCAGCGTGGTCACGTCGTCGACGTCGAGCGCGTCCAGGAAGTAGCCGCCGGGCTGCGGCACCAGCAGGTCCGCCACGAGGCGCTGCGTCTCCGGCGTCGAGTCCTGGAGGAACAGCTGCCGCACGAACCCGAGGGTGGGGGCGATCGAGCCGTCGGGGGAGGAGTCGATCAGGCCGCGCAGGAACGCCGCGCTCTCCGGCGGGTTGTCGTCGACCAGGGAACGGCCCCGCACGGGCACGTGCGCGCTGTAGTAGACGACCTTGGCGACGCGGCCCACGAGCCGGTGCGCCGCCCCGGTGATCACGTAGCCGCCCCAGCTGTGGCCGACCAGCACGACGGCGGACAGGTCCAGGCGCTCGACCTCGGCGACGACGTGGTCGACCGCGTCCGACAGTCGCCGGTTCGCCGGGTCGTCGCCGTCGCCCAGTCCGGGCAGCGTGAGCGTGACGACCCGGTGGCCCGCCGCCCGCAGCCGCTCCGCGACCGGTCGCCAGGACCACCCGCCGTGCCACGCGCCGGGGACCATCACGTACGTGTTCTGGGGCATCGGTGGACGTCCTTCTGGTGCGGTGGAGGGGTGTCGTCTCCGGACGCTACCGACGATCGGGGCCGCTCGACCGGGGTCGGGCCGAACGCGGCGAGAAGTAGCCGAACATTCTGTCTGAACACCGTGTCTACCGCGCTTCACCTGCGGAAAAGACGAACCTGCCCGGGTTCGCGCCCCCCCGCCCGGTCCGGGGCGAGCAACAAGGAGTTGAATTTCGTTGTTG
>NZ_JBHYHC010000288.1:0-1653 GCF_042738955.1 Umezawaea sp. NPDC059074 | reverse complement strand
TCCGGTTACCCGGATCGGCGGCACGGGTCGTCGTTCAGCCGCTGCGCCGGTTGGTGAACGAGCGCTTCCCGACCACGTTGTTGTTGTGCATCTGGCCGGGGATCCTGCTGTTCTGGGCGGCCTTCTTCGCCCCGCCCCGCCGGTCGCGGCGGTTGGGCACGAATTCCGGCTCGACCTCGGTCGTCGGCGCTTCGGCGGCCTCGTCGACCGCGGGGGCCTCGGTGGCGTCGTTCTTCGGTGCCGGGGTCTCGGTCATGGGTCCTCCTGGTGTTTCGGTGGCCGTCCACCTGATCGGGCAGCGGTTCACGGACTGCCGACCACTCCGGCGAAATGCCCCCCAGAGCGTAAGGGGCGAGGGGTCCCCGACCGCTACACGGGCGCACGTGTCGGGTGCGGTGGACGGGTCGCCTCCATCCTGCCGCACCGCGCGTGGTGGAGAATGCGTGCGGTGAAGGTGCGCACTCGGGTGGAGACGGCGGCGGCCGCGCTCCTGGCCAAGCGGAAGTTCGTGGCGCCGCTGGAGGTGTTCTCCGCGCTGGGGTGGCTGCCGGACAGGCAGCTCGACCGGTGGCGGCGCGGGCAGGTCGAGCACCTGGGCGTGGTGCTGGCCGTGACGCCGGACAAGACGCGGGAGGCGCTCGACGTGCTGCGGCGCTGGGCGCAGGCGCAGGGGTTGGCGGCGACCGAGGTGGAGTACCCGGCCGCGACGCTGGACCGGCGGCCGCTGCGGTTCGGCGTCGAGCCCGAGAGCGCGTTCCGGACGCACTGGATGGCCGTCGGGCTGTCCGAGACGCGGCGCAAGAGCCTGGTGGAGCGGCAGAACAAGGCCCCGGACCTGATGGTGGACGTGGCCACCGTCGAGTGGGAGTGCACGGAGTGCCGGGGCACGGGCGAGCTGCTCGTCTCCGACCCCGGTGGGCCGCTGTGCCTGGAGTGCGCGGATCTGGACCACCTCGTGTTCTTGGGCGCGGGTGACGCCACGCTGACCCGGCGCGCGAAGAAGGCCAGCGGGCTCTCGGCGGTGGTGCAGAAGTACGACCGGTCGCGCAAACGCTTCCAGCGCAAGGGTATCCTCGTCGAGGAGGCCGCGCTGGAGCAGGCGGAGGACTCGTGCCTCGCCGACGAGGACGTGCGGCTGCGCAGGCGGGACCGCGACCGCGAGCGCCGCGCCGACTGGGACGTCGACTTCCAGGCCGCGCTGGCGAAGGAGATCACCCGGCTGTTCCCCCGCTGCCCGGAGGACCGCGCGGTCGCCATCGCGCGGCACGCGGGCACTCGGGGCAGCGGTCGTGTCGGGCGGTCGGCGGCGGGACGCGCGCTGGACGAGAGGAAGACGACCCTGGCCGTCATCGCCTCGCTGCGGCACGAGGACACCGACTACGACGCCATGCTCATGTCCGGTGTGGACAGAGCCGTCGCCCGCGAACGGATTCGCGCCGACATCGACCGGCTGTTGGAGGACTGGCGCGGGTAAAGGGGAGTCGGCGGGCCGACTCCCCTTCTTCCCCTACCCGCGCCTGCGGACGGCGTACTGCCGCTGGTTCGCCACCGAGGCGGAGAACGCCCGCGGCGGGATCTGGGACTTCTTGCCCGCCGCGCGGCGGTCCCGCCTGCTGGCGGGTGCGGCGTCGGGCTCGGGCAGTGGCGGTTGAG
>NZ_JBHYHC010000287.1:0-1680 GCF_042738955.1 Umezawaea sp. NPDC059074 | reverse complement strand
GCCCGCGCTGCCGTCGGCGCTCACCGTCGCCGACCTGCCCGCGGTGGCGCCGGGCGACTACCTGACGCCCGTTCCGTACGGCGTCGTCGACCTGCCCGCCGACCAGCGCCAGGAACCGCTGGTGCTGGACTTCGCGACGCTCGGCCACCTGCACGTGGCCGGGTCCGCCCGCAGCGGCCGGTCGCAGGCGTTGCGGACCATGGCCGGGGCCCTGGTGCGCGAGCACTCGCCCGCGGACGTCCACCTCTACGGCATCGACTGCGGCAACGGCGCTCTGCTCGCGCTGACGAACTTCCCGCACACCGGTGCGGTGGTGCAGCGGTCCGAGGCCGAACGGCTTTCCCGTTTGCTGGGGCGGCTTTCCGGCGAGTCGGCGCGACGGCAGCAGTTGTTGGCGTCGACGGGGTCGGCGAACCTCGTGGAGTACCGCACCGGTCGGACCGACGACCGCCCGCCGCACATCGTGGTGCTGATCGACCGCTGGGAGGTCTTCGACAAGACCTACGCCGACTACGACGGCGGGTCGCTGATGAACGCCGTCCTGGCCCTGCTGCGCGACGGCGCGAGCGTCGGCATCCACCTCGTTCTCGCCGGTGACCGGGCGCTGTTCTCCAGCCGGGTGTCCTCGACGACCGAGGACAAGCTGGTGCTGCGCCTCAACGACCGCGCCGACTACAGCGCGATCGGGCTCAACCACCGCAACCTCCCCGACGAGATCGAACCCGGCAGGGCGTTCCGCGCCGCCGACTCCGCCGAGGCCCAGATCGCGTTGCTCACCGCCGACCCGTCCGGGCAGGCGCAGGCGCGGGCACTGGTGGCCATCGCCGCGGAGCACCGCGAGCGGTGGGTCGACGTGCCCGCGGCCTCGCTGCCGTTCCGCGTGGACGTGCTGCCCGACCAGCTGACCTACGCGCAGGCACGGGAGATCGCGCCCGCCGCGAAGGAGATGGCGCCGTTCGTCGGCGTGGGCGGGGACGACCTCGCCGCGCTGGCGCCCGACCTGGCGGTGACACCGACGTTCGTGATCGGTGGACCGTCCCGTTCGGGCCGGAGCACCGCGCTGCTGACCGTGGTCGCGGGGCTGTTGCGCGCGGGAACGCCGGTGGTGATCGCCGCGCCCCGCCGCTCGCCGTTGCGGGACCTCGCCGGTGTCGAGGGCGTCCTGGACGTGGCCACCGACGGCGAGTTCAGCACGGGACAGCTGGTGAGCGCGCTGGACAAGGCCGACGGACCCGCCGTCGTGGTGATCGACGACGCGGAGTTGCTGCTCAAGTGCGACGCGGGCAGCGAACTGGGCCTGATCGCGCGGACCGGGGCCGAACAGGGCAGGGCGCTGGTCATGGCTGGCACGACGGAAGGGCTGGTCGCCGGGTTCGGCGGCTGGCACGTCGACGCGCGGCGCAACCGGCAGGGCATGCTGATCAGCCCGCAGGGGTTGGGGGACGGCGAGCTGCTGGGCGCCAAGCTCACCCGTGGCCAGCTCGGCGGGGGACGGCCCGGCCGGGCGCTGACGCACTTCGGTGACGGCAGGATCCACGTCGTGCAGGTGCCCGAGACCACGGTCGAGGACGTGCTGTCCAGCCTTCGGTGAGACGACGGAAAAGTCCCGGGGGGGACGAAACGGGGCGCCCCGGGTGTGTGGTTTGGGGGGGGGGGAATGTTGGGGATCAGGTGTTGATC
>NZ_JBHYHC010000286.1:0-2106 GCF_042738955.1 Umezawaea sp. NPDC059074 | reverse complement strand
GAATGGCACCATTCCCTGTCACATCGGCCGTTCGACGTCCAGTCGTAGCCCGACAGCGACCGATGAAGGAGAACTCCGATGCGCTTCCTGATGATGTCCATGGCGAACGACTCCCAGCCCGACGAGAAGCTGTTCGCCGAGATGGCCGCGTTCATCGACGAGATGACCGCCTCCGGCGTCCTGCTGGCCACCGGCGGCTTGGAGCCCAGCGGGGTGCGGATGACGTCCGTCGGTGACGAGATCACCGTGACCGACGGGCCGTTCGCCGAGTCCAAGGAGTCCGTGGCCGGGTTCGCCCTGGTCGAGGTGCGGACCAAGGAGGAGGCGATCGAGATGTGCCGCCGGTTCCGCAAGATCGTCGGCGACGGCGTGAGCGTGATCCAGCAGGTCTTCGCGTGACCGGATGACCGACGTCCACCGCACGGTCGACGCGGTCTGGAAGCTGGAGTCGGCGAAGATCGTCGCCGGTCTCACGCGGATGGTCCGCGACGTCGGCCTCGCCGAGGAGTTGGCCCAGGACGCCCTCGTCGCCGCGCTGGAGCAGTGGCCCGCGACGGGCGTCCCGGACAACCCCGGCGCGTGGCTGACCGCCATCGCCAAGCGCCGGGCCGTCGACCACCTCCGGCGGTCCGAACGGCTGGAGCGCAAGCACGAGCTGCTGGCCCGCGAGCCCGAGCCGGAGGCCCGGCAGGACGACGTCCTGCGGCTCATGTTCGTCTCCTGCCACCCGGTGCTGCCCGCGCCCGCCCGTGCGGCGCTGACGCTGCGCCTGATCGGCGGCCTGACGACGGCCGAGATCGCGCGGGCGTTCCTGGTGACCGAGCCGACGATCACCGGCCGGATCGCCGCGGCGAAGCGGACGCTGGCCGAGGAGGGCGTGCCGTTCGAGCTGCCGGAGGGCCCGGAGCTGGCCGACCGGCTGTCCTCGGTGCTCGGGGTCATCTACCTGATCTTCAACGAGGGGTACTCGGCGACCTCCGGGGACGACCTGCTGCGGCCGGGGTTGTGCCTGGAGGCGCTGCGGCTCGGCAGGCTGCTCGCGGAACTGGCACCGCACGAGGCCGAGGTGCACGGGCTGGTCGCGTTGATGGAGATCCAGGAGTCCCGCTCCGCCGCGCGCACCGGCCCGACCGGCGAGCCGGTCCAGCTGCACGAGCAGAACCGCGGCCGCTGGGACCAGCTGCTCATCCGCCGCGGGTTCACCGCGATGCTGCGGGCGCGGGAGGTCGGCGGACCGCCCGGTCCGTACGTGCTCCAGGCGGCCATCGCCGTCTGCCACGCGCAGGCGCGGACGGCCGAGGACACGGACTGGGTGCAGATCGCGGCCCTCTACGAAGCGTTGGCGCGGGTGTTGCCGACGCCGGTCGTGCGGCTCAACCGCGCGGTGGCGGTCGGTCATGCTCGTGGTCCGCAGGCCGGGCTGGACCTCGTGGACGAGGTGGCCGACGACCCGGCGTTGCGCGACTACCACCTGCTGCCGGGGGTGCGCGGCGACCTGCTGCGCCGGGTGGGCCGCCACGCCGAGGCCCGCTCGGAGTTCCACCGCGCCGCGGCGCTGGCCCGCAACGAGGCCGAGCGGGCGTTCCTGCTCCGCCGCGCCGACGAGGTGGCGGTGGACGAGACCGTTGGCCCGACGGTGGGGGAGGCGGCTCGGGACTTCCTCGGCCGGGACGACCTGGACGCCGCCACGGTCCGCTCGTACGGGCAGACCCTGCGGCGGCTGTGCCGGACAGTCGGCGAGCGGACCCCGTTGGCCGAGCTGACCGCCGACCAAGTGACCCGCGTGTTCGCCACGGCGTGGGGCGGCGCGGCGGCGACGACGTGGAACCGGCACCGCTCCACGATCCGGTCGTTCGGCGCGTGGGCCTCGCTCGGCGACCTGGCAGCGGGTCTCGACCGGCGCGCCGAGACCCGCCCCCGCACGCCGTCACTGACCGCGGAACGGCTGGAGGAGCTGTGGAGCCTCGACGTGCCGCTGCGGGAACGAACGCTGTGGCGGCTCCTGCACGAGTCGGCGGCGCACGTGTCGGCGGTGCTGTCGCTCGACGTCCAGGACCTGGACCTCGACGACCGCCGCGCCCGCGTCGGTGACACGTGGGTCGGTTG
>NZ_JBHYHC010000285.1:0-2322 GCF_042738955.1 Umezawaea sp. NPDC059074 | reverse complement strand
GGCGACAAGGTGCGGCTGCTCGGCGACGGCACGGTCGACTTCCTCGGCCGCGTCGACGACCAGGTCAAGATCCGCGGCAACCGGGTCGAGCCCGGTGAGGTCGAGGCGGCGCTGCTGGCGCACCCGGCGGTCACCGAGGCGGTCGTCGTGCCGTCGCGCGACCACGCGGGCCGCACGCGGCTGGTCGGGTACGTCACCGGCGCCGACGTGGACGACGCGGGCCTGCGCGCCTTCCTCGCCACGTCGCTGCCCGAGTACATGGTCCCGGCCGCGATCGTCGTGCTGGCCGGGTTTCCGTTGACCGACCGGGGGAAGGTGGACCGCGCGGCTCTTCCCGACCCGGTCGTGGCCGGGCCCACTGCCGAGCCGGTGGCCGCCGCCGACGACGTGCAGCGGGCACTGGTCGCCATCTGGACCGAGGTCGTCGGCACGCCCGTCGGCGTCCGCGACAACTTCTTCGCCCTCGGCGGGGACTCGATCCTGGCGATCCAGGTCGCCGCGATGGCCGGTCGCGCAGGTTTCCGGCTGACCTCGCGCGACCTGTTCCGCTGGCAGACCATCGAACGCCTCTCGCCGCACGTCGTGCCCACGGTCACGAGCCGTGCCGAGGTGGCGGAGGACGGCCCCGCGCCGCTGACGCCCATCCAGCGCTTCCTCTTCGACCGGTTCACCCACCCCGAGGTGTTCGACCAGTACGTGACCGCGTACCTGGCCGAGGCGCCGGACGTGGACGCGCTGCGCCGGGCGCTGATCGCGCTGGTCGACCACCACGACGCGCTCGGTCAGCGGTTCACCGGCGGGCGGCAGCACCCCGGCGAGGCCGCCGACGTGCTGACCGTGTCCACGGTGGACACCCTGGACCACTCGTTCGACCTGGCGAACGGGCCGCTGCTGCGCGCCCTGCTGGTGACCGGGCGGCGGTGCAGGCTGCGCCTGGCCGCGCACCACCTCGTGGTCGACGGCGTCTCGTGGCGGATCCTGCTCGCCGACCTCGCCACCGCGTACCGGCAGGCCGCCGCGGGCGAGCCCGTCGACCTGGGCGCGAAGACCACGTCGTTCCGGCGGTGGGCGACCAGGCTGGACGAGCACACGCGGTCCGGCGGGTTCGACGGCGAACTCGACTTCTGGACCGGGACCGCCACCCGCGTGGTCGACGGGTCGCCCGCCGAGGGCGTGAACACCGTCCGCAGCGCGCGGGAGATCCGCGTCCGGCTCGACGCCGCCACGACCACCGCGCTGCTCAAGGACGTGCCGGAGGTCTACCGCACCGAGGTCAACGACGTGCTGCTGACCGCGCTCGCCCCGGTCCTCGCCGAGTGGACCGGCTCCCGGCGAGCCGAGCTGATCATGGAGGGCCACGGCCGCGAGGACCTGTTCGACGGCGTCGACGTGTCCCGCACGGTCGGCTGGTTCACCACCCGCTACCCGGTCGTGGTCGACCCGTCCGGCGAGGGCTGGGGCGCGCGGCTCAAGTCGGTGAAGGAGCAGCTCCGGGCGATCCCCGGCCGCGGCCTCGGCTACGGCTCGCTGCGCCACCACGCCGCCGCCCTCGCGGACGCGCCGGAACCGGCCGTGAGCCTGAACTACCTCGGCCGGTTCGACTCCGCGGCCGACGAGTTCTACCAGGACGTGTCGGAGATCCGGCTCGGCCAGCACCCCGACGACCGGCGGCCGCACGCGGTCGACGTGGTCGGGTTCGTCGCGGACGGCGTGCTGGAGTTCACCTGGTCGTACTCGGAGGCCCTGCACGACGCCGCCGTGATCGGCCGCCTGGCGAAGGACTTCGCCGCGAACCTGGCCGCGATCGTCGCGCACTGCGCCGCGCCGGACGCCGGTGGCCGTACGCCGTCGGACTTCCCGCTCGCCTCGCTCGCGCAGGACGACGTGGACCGGCTGGTGGGCGACGGCCGGGACGTCGAGGACGTCTACCCGCTCACGCCGACGCAGAGCGGCATGGTGTTCGACTCCGCGATGACGCCGGGCGTGCACCTCGCCCAGTTCACCGCGGACGTCGACGAGGTCGACCCGGCGTGGCTGGCGCTGGCGTGGCAGCGGGTCGTGGACCGCACGCCGATCCTGCGGACGGCCATGCGCTGGGACGGGCTCGACGAGCCGCTCCAGGTCGTGCGGCGGCAGGTGAGGCTGCCGATCACCCGGCTGGACTGGCGCGGGATGACCGCGGCCGACCAGCACCTGGAGCTGGAGGCGCTGCTCAGCGACGACCTCGCCGCCGGGATCGACCTCGCGGTCGCCCCGCTGACCAGGGTCACGTTGATCGAGGTCGGCGACCGCCGGGTGCGGATGGTTGGCACGTTCCACCAC
>NZ_JBHYHC010000284.1:0-2349 GCF_042738955.1 Umezawaea sp. NPDC059074 | reverse complement strand
CCGCGTGCTCGACCAGCTGGACGTGAACCTGCTGGTCTAGTTGCGGTTCACGCGGGTGGCGTTGGCCTGGTCGCGGGGGCGCAGGACGATCTGGTCGAGGTTCACGTGCGAGGGGCGGGTCACGGCGAACGCGATGGTGTCGGCCACGTCGTCGGCGGTGAGCGGGGTCATGCCCTTGTAGACGTTCGCGGCGCGCTCGGCGTCGCCGTCGAAGCGGAGGACCGAGAAGTCCGTCTCGACCATGCCGGGGAGGATCTCGGTGAACCGGACGGGCTGGCCCAGCAGTTCGCCGCGCAGGCTCCGGTGCAGGGCGGCCTGGGCGTGCTTGGCGGAGGTGTAGCCGGAGCCGTTGTCGTAGATCTCGAAGGCGGCGATGGAGGTCACGGTCACCACGTGGCCGTCACCGGACGCGATCAGCTTGGGCAGCAGTCCCTTGGTCATGCGGAGGGTGCCGAGGACGTTCGTCTCCCACATCCAGCGGTAGTCCTCCTCGGGGTAGTCGATCACCCCGGCCATGCCACGGGCCCCGCCCGCGTTGTTGACCAGCACGTTCGCCTCGGGAACCTGCTCGAGGAACGCGGCGACGGACTCGGCGGACGTCACGTCCAGCTCGACAGCCGTCCCCTTGATGTCATCCGCGATACCCTGGAGGCGATCGAGTCGGCGGGCTCCGAGCACCACGTGGAATCCCTCGGCGGCGAGCTTGCGAGCGGTCGCTTCCCCGATTCCCGCGCTCGCTCCGGTCACAACGGCGGTTCGACGGTCGTTTGTCACGAGGACGATCGTGCCGTGCTGGTCCGACTGGCGCAGCGGCTATGACGAGCATCACTGCCGCTGAGTGGGCACTTCGGTCGTGCCGGGACGTCTTGACAAGTGGGGGAACACGAACAGCGAAGGCTCTGGAGGTCGATCGTGCGGACGAAGCTTCGAGCCGTGACCGCGTTGCTGCTGGGCGCGGCGCTGCTAGCCGGCTGCTCCAGCACGGAAGCGGGCAAGGCGAACCCGGAAGGCGCGGGTGGCGGCGCTCCGCAGGAATCGGCCTCGGTGGCCAAGTTCACCGCCGTGCCCGCCGCCGACGCGAAGGACGTTCCGGTCAACGTGCCGGTCGCCGTGTCGGTGTCGGACGGGACGATCGACTCGGTGGCGGTGAACAACCCCGAGGGGAAGCCCGTCGCGGGGAAGTTGGCCGACGACAAGAAGTCGTGGGCGACGACCGAGCCGTTGGGCTACGGGAAGGCCTACTCGTACGCGGGGAAGGCGACCGGGACCGATGGGAAGACCATCGAGTTGAAGGGCGCCTTCAACACCGTCGCACCCGCGGCGCAGGTGCGGGGGACGGTGTTCCCGACGGACGACCAGCAGGTCGGGGTGGCCGTGCCGATCATGGTGAAGTTCGACGCGCCGGTGTCGGATCGGGCGGCGGTGCAGAAGGCGTTGACCGTGACCAACACGGCCAACGTCAAAGGTTCTTGGGCTTGGTTGGGCGATTCCGAGGTGCACTACCGGCCTGAGGCCTACTGGCCTGCCAATACGAAGATCCACGTTGAGGCGAAGTTGTACGGGGTCGCTTACGGGGGCGGGGCCTACGGGTCCTCGGACGTGACTTCCGATTTCACGGTGGGGCGCAACCAGGTCGTGAAGATCGATACGCCCACGCACCAGTTGGTGGTGCAGCGTGATGGGCAGACTGTTGCCACGTACCCGGCTTCTTTTGGCAAGGACGCTGATCCGGAGTTGACCACGCCGAACGGGACGTTCGTGGTCATGCAGAAGGACGAGCAGTGGAGCTTCGACAACCCGCAGTACGGGTACACGAACGTGCTGAAGAAGTGGGCGGTTCGGTTCTCGAACCACGGGGAGTTCATCCACGAGAACAACGACAACGCCGCCAACATCGGGAAGAACAACACGTCGCACGGGTGTGCGAACCTGACCGAGGCTGACGCGAAGGCGTACTTCGACACGGCGATGATCGGGGATCCGGTGGAGGTCACCGGGTCGATCACGACGTTGCCCGCGAAGTACGACTGGTACGACTGGCAGGTGCCGTGGGCGCAGTGGCAGACGTTGTCGGCCATCTGACGGGTGCTTGAAGGGGGCGTTCCGCTGCGGCGGGGCGCCCCTTTTTGCTGGTCAGGGGTTTTTCGGGGTTTTGTCGTACCCCTTCGGTACCTTGTGTCTTGGGGGGTCTCGCTTTTGGGGGACGCTTGCGAGAGCTTGCGTTTGGAGGGGAACCCCCGATTGCGCCGATTACCCCACCCTCTTTCGTCTTGTCAAGGCTGGAAAGACGCCTTGACAAGACGAAAGAGGGTGGGGGCGCAAAAACAATCGGGGGCCGGCCGGGGTGGG
>NZ_JBHYHC010000283.1:0-2360 GCF_042738955.1 Umezawaea sp. NPDC059074 | reverse complement strand
ATCTTGATGACCCCGGCGACACCCGCGGCGGCCTGGGTGTGGCCGAGATTCGACTTGAGCGACCCCAGCAGCAACGGCGTCTCGCGATTCTGCCCGTAGGTCGCCAGGATCGCCTGCGCCTCGATCGGGTCCCCGAGCACCGTGCCGGTCCCGTGCGCCTCCACCACGTCGACGTCGGAGGTGGTCAGCTCCGCGTCCACGAGCGCCTGGTGGATGACCCTCTGCTGCGCGGGCCCGTTGGGCGCGGTCAGCCCGTTCGACGCGCCGTCCTGGTTGATCGCCGACCCGCGCACCAGCGCCAGCACCGGGTGCCCGTTGCGCTCCGCGTCCGACAGCCGCTCCAGCAGCACCATGCCGACGCCTTCGGACCACCCGGTCCCGTCGGCCGTGGAGGAGAACGCCTTGCAGCGCCCGTCCGGCGACAGCCCGCGCTGACGGCTGAACGCCACCAACGACCCCGGACTCGCCATCACCGCGGCACCACCGGCGAACGCCAGCGACGACTCCCCGCGCCGCAACGTCTGCACCGCCAGGTGCAACGCCACGAGCGAAGCGGAGCACGCCGTGTCCACCGTGACCGCGGGCCCTTCGAGCCCCAACGTGTACGAGATCCGCCCCGACGCCACGCTCGCCGTGTTGCCGGTCAGCAACGACCCTTCGTGCCCCTGCGCCTCGGCCAGCCGCGGCCCGTACTCCTGCTGCTCCGCCCCCACGTACACGGCGGTCGAGCTGCCGCGCAACGTGCCGGGATCGATGCCCGCGCGTTCCAGCACCTCCCACGACGTCTCCAGCAGAAGACGTTGCTGCGGGTCCATCGCGATCGCTTCACGCGGCGAGATCCCGAAGAACGTCGGGTCGAACTGGTCGGCGTCGTGCAGGAACCCGCCTTCACGGGTGTACGTCGTCCCCTGGTGCTCCGGGTCCGGGTCGTACAACGCGTCCAGGTCCCACCCACGATTGGTGGGCAACCCGCTGATCGCGTCCCCACCGTCAGCGACAAAGCTCCACAGTTCCTCCGGCGACGACACCCCACCGGGGAACCGGCATGCCATCGCCACGATCGCGATCGGCTCGTCCGACGCCGTGTTCGCACTCGGCGGCAGGATCGGCGCGGCCGACAGCCCCAACGCCTCCGCCCGCAGGTACTTCGCCACGGCGGCGGGCGTCGGGTAGTCGAACACCAGGGTGATCGGCAGGTGCAGTCCGGTCGCCTCGGTCAGTTTCGCGTGCAGGTCGACCGCCGCGATCGAATCGAATCCGAGCTCGAGGAACGGCCGCTCGGCGGCCACCACCTCTCCGGGCGCCCGCCGCAGCACAGCGGCGGCAGCACGCCCCACCAGTTCCACCAGCAGCAGTTCCTGCTCGGCCTCGGGCGCCTGAACAAGAAGACTCCAGGCGGAAGGCTGCTCCCCCGCCCCGGAGCCGTTGGTGGACGTGGCGGTCGTGATGTGCTCGGACTCGTTCAACATAACGCTCCACAATCCGCAGACAGAATGTGCGACCGTTGCTCATCGTTTCCCTAGCGAAGGAAGGCAGAAACCCCTAGCGGCCCCCTAAGCTCCCCTTGGTTCGAACCGGGGTATTGCCAACAGGAACCACGATCGGTCTACTAGGTCCACCACCCCTCGCAGAGCGCCACACACCACCGAATGTGAAGAACAGGTGAACCACAGGGGCCCCCACCTGCCACTAGGGGTGGGAATAGGGGTTGTATCCCAGATCACACCCGGATAGTTTGACCCTATTCGGAGGATGCAAGTTCAGCGTTTGCGCCACCAAGGAGGAACACCGTGCCGAACAGTGAGATCACCGAGGTGCAACGCATCGTCAGCGTGCTCCGCCGAAAAGTAGCGTCCCTCCGCTTCCACTTCGGCGACGTCCCAGACGTACAGCGCCTGCTGAACGACGTGGAACGCTTGGACATCGACATCACCGAACTACGCGGCAACACCTCCCGCCCCCGCCGGGTCCAACAACTGGCGGACGTAGTGGTCATCCCGGACGCCCCGTACAACCCCGAGCTGTGGCACGGCGCGGACGACGAGGGCGTAGGCGGCTACCGCCGCCAAACCGGCTGACCCCTCCCCCAATCCCTGAACGCCCTGTCTGCGTGGCACCGCAGACAGGGCGTTCGGCTGTCTGCTCGACTATCAGCCTGCGGGTTTCAGCGTGGGCCCCTTAGCGGCTCCAGCTCCCAGCTCGCCCACTCGGCGGCTCCAGCTCCCAGCTCGCCCAGTCGGCGGCCGCCGGTTCCAGCCCGCCCACTCGGCGGCTTCGGCTCCCAGCCCGCTGTGTCCGATTTGATTTGGGGCCCCTAGATTTGCCCCTTGATCGGGCCAAAAGGCAGTGCCCCAAAGCCC
>NZ_JBHYHC010000282.1:0-2511 GCF_042738955.1 Umezawaea sp. NPDC059074 | reverse complement strand
GGACACACGACTTTCGTCAGTTCTCCCCCGCGGGAAACGTCAGAAGAATGCCGGGGTTGGCACGCCGCCACACCCCGACGGGAGACCTGACGTGGCTCTACGTTCCCTCTCCGGACTCACCGCGCTGGCACTGGCGGCGGGCCTGCTCCACCCGGTCCAGGCCGCGGCGGCGGACAACCCGTGGACCGGCGTCGACAACGCCGCGGCGGCGAGGTCCGCCCGGCCCGCCGAGGTCCGCACCGACCGGTTCGCCGGGTTCACCCTCGACCGGGCCGCGCTCGCGACCACGTTGGCGGGCACACGGGTCCTGCTGCCGACACCCGCGGGCACCTTCGAGCGCTTCGACCTCGTCGACACCCCCGTGATGGAACCAGGGCTCGCCGCCGCGCACCCGGAGATCCGGACCTACGCGGGCCGGGGCGTGGACGACCCGACCGCGTCCGTGCGCGCGGACCTGACCCCGCTGGGCTTCCACGCCTCCGTGCGGTCGGAGAAAGGCCAGTGGTTCGTCGACCCGTACTTCCAGCGGGACCAGAGCCTCTACGCCAGCTACTACGGCCACGACCTCGACCCCGCGCGACCGTTGCGGGAGAACGACGTCGAGCGGGTGGTGAAAGCGCTGCCGAAGGCCCCCGCCATCCCCGTCGTGCGACTGCGCACCTACCGGCTGGCGCTGGTGACCGACCCGTCGTACGCGCGGTACTTCGGCGCGGAGAACGTGACCGCGGCCAAGGTGACGCTGGTCAACCGGGTCACGCAGGTCTACGAGGACGAGTCGGCGATCCGGCTGCTGCTGGTCGACGCCACCGACCGGACCAACCTGAACACCGAGGCCGAGGCTTCCGGCCCGAACGGCCCGTGCGGCGCGGCCCCCTGCTACCGGCCGGAAGGCCTGGTGGCGTGCGGGACGGACACGTTCGTCGACAACGTCAGCGCGCTCGGGCAGCTCGTCGGCGCGGGCAACTACGACATCGGCCACGTCGCCCTCGGCACCCCCGGCGGCGGCGCGGCGGGGCGGGGAGTCGGCGGGTACGACAAGGCCATCGGGTGCACGGGCCTGCCCACCCCGGTCGGCGACTACTTCGCGGTCGACTACGTGGCGCACGAGATGGGCCACCAGTTCTCCGCGAACCACACGTTCAACGGCGACCAGTGGAACTGCGGCATCGGGCAGCGCAACGCCGACACGTCGTTCGAGCCCGGCAGCGGGTCGTCGATCATGGCGTACGCGGGGATCTGCCGCCAGGACAACCTCCAGCGCCACAGCGACCCGTACTGGTCGCACGGCAGCCTCGCGGAGATCACCTCGTACACGTCCGCGGTCCTCCCGCCCATCAGCGAGGAGCAGAACGTGGCGCTGCGGGACTTCGACGGCGCCGACTCCTTCACGCTGACCTACCGCGGCCGCCGTTCCGCGCCCGTCACCCGTGGCGTGGACTACACGCCGGACGGGATCCGGGCCGCACTCCGGACGGTCCTCCCGGCCGGGGCCGAGGTGGTCGTCGCGGGCTTCGGCAACAGCGCCGACCGGCCCGCCGCAGTCGACGACGCCGGGTTCCAGGTCACGTTCGGCGGCGCGCTGACGGGCGTGGACGTCCGCCCGCTCGGGGTCGAGGCGACCGGGGCGACCGCGCTCGTGGGCGAGTCCGTCCAGGGCGGTCCGCAGGACAACCGGGGTCACCGGGTCGAGGCCACCCGCAACCACCCGCCGGTCGTGACCACCGCCAAGCGGCACACCATCCCGGCCCGCACGCCGTTCGCGCTGACCGGTCGCGCCCTCGACCCCGACGGCGACCCGGTCACCTACCTGTGGGAGCAGAACGACCGGGGCGGCGAGAACGGCACGTCGTTGGTGAGCAACACCAAGGTCGACGGGCCGTTGTTCCGGGTGTTCGGCACGGCCGCGATCGTGAGCGACGAGGACGCGCTGAAGTACGGCTCCCCCGGCGAGAACACCACGACCCGCGACCCGGAGCGGGTCTTCCCGGACCTGGCCCAGATCGCGGCGGGTCACACCAACGCGGCGACGGGAGCGTGCCCGGCCGCGCCACCGCCGCCGGAGACGGGCAGCGGGACGAACGTGCCCGCCGACGTGGTCGACTGCTACTCGGAGTTCCTGCCCACGGCCGACTGGGTCGGCGTGGACGGCACCCGGACGCTGCACTTCAAGCTCACCGCCCGCGACGGCAGGCAGGGCGGTGGCGGGATCGGCAGCGCCGACACCGAACTCGTGGTCGCGCCGACCGCCGGGCCGTTCCGGGTCACCTCGCAGGCCGCCGCGACGGCGGTCCGGGGCGGGTCGCGGCTCGCGGTCACCTGGGACGTGGCGGGCACCGCCGCCGCCCCGATCGGGACGACCGCCGTGCGGATCACCTACTCGACGGACGGCGGCCGGACGTTCCCGCACGTGCTCACGAGCCGCACCCGCAACGACGGTTCCGAGACCGTGACGCTGCCGAGGATCCCGACGACCAAGGGCCGGATCAGGGTCGAGGCGGTCGGCAACGTCTT
>NZ_JBHYHC010000281.1:0-2725 GCF_042738955.1 Umezawaea sp. NPDC059074 | reverse complement strand
CCGGCGCGCGGGGATGCGCCCCCGGGGGCCGGCGGCCCCCCGCCGCCCCCCCGCCCCGGCACCACCCAGCTTCACCCCTGCGAGAAGGGCGGTCGGGATGTCGGACCAACGGACCGGGCTGTGGTTGATCGGGGCGCGCGGATCGGTGGCGACCACCGCCGTGAGCGGGCTGCTCGCCTTGCGGGCCGGGCTCGCGCCACCCACGGGGTGCGTGACCGCGAGACCGGAACTGGCCGACGTGGACCTGCCGTCGTGGGACGACATCGTTGTCGGCGGCCACGACGTCGTGACGACCTCGCTGGACAAGCGCGCCGAACAGCTCGCCTCCGCGGGCGTGGTGCCGCACCACCTGCTGCCGTCGCTGGTCGACGGGCTGCGGGCGGTCGACGCCGAGATCCGCGAGGGCTACCACCCGGCCACCCACCGCGGCGCCCAGGCCGTGGCGGCCGAACGGCTCGCGACGGACCTGCTGCTGTTCCGGGAGCGGCACGACCTGGCGCGGGTCGTCGTGGTCAACGTGTCCTCCACCGAGCCGCCCGTGCCGCACCTGCCCGAGCACGACGACCTCACCCTGCTGGAGGCCGCGCTGACCGACCCGGAACGCGCGGTACTGCCGCCCAGTTCGCTGGCCGCCTACGCGGCGCTGCGCGCGGGCTGCCCGTTCGTCGACTTCACGCCGTCCACCGGTGTCGCGCTGCCCGCGCTGCACCGGCTGGCCCTGACCCTCGGCCTGCCGTACGCCGGGCGCGACGGCAAGACCGGGGAAACGCTGCTGCGCACGGTCCTCGCACCGATGTTCACCGCGCGCGGCCTGCGCGTGCGCTCCTGGTCGGGCACGAACCTGCTCGGCGGCGGCGACGGGGCGACGCTCCAGGACGCCGAGCACGCCGCCAGCAAGCTGGAGTCCAAGGCCCGAGGCTTGGCCGCGCTGCTCGGCGAGGCCGTGACCGCGCCGCTGCACATCGACAACGTCCCGGACCTCGGCGAGCAGAAGACCGCGTGGGACCACGTGTCGTTCGAGGGGTTCCTCGGCGCGCGGATGAGCCTCCAGTTCACCTGGACCGGCCTGGACTCCTCCTTGGCCGCGCCGCTCGTGCTCGACCTGGCCCGGCTCGTGGCCGCCGCGCACGCCGACGGGCAGTCGGGTGCCCTGGGCGCGTTGGCGTTCTTCTTCAAGGACCCGCTCGGCCACGACGAGCACCGGTTCGCCGAGCAGACCCGCGACCTGCACGCGTGGGCCCGTGAGCTGGGGAGGAACCGCGCGTGAGGGCCTACGTCGAACTCGTCCGCGCGCCCGCCGCGCTCACCGTCCTGGGCGACACCGTCGCCGGGGCCGCCGCGTCCGGGAACCCGTTGCGCGGCCGGAGAGTGGCGCTGCCGCTGGCGTCGGTGGCGCTGTACTGGTCGGGGATGGCCCTCAACGACTGGGCCGACCGCGACTTGGACGCCGTCGAACGCCCGGAGCGGCCGGTGCCGTCCGGGCGGATCACGCCGAACCGCGCGCTGGCCGTCGCCGCCGGGCTCAGCGCCGCGGGACTCGGGATCGCGGCGTGGGCGGGAGGCCGGGACGCGCTGCGCGTGGCCGTGCCGCTCGCGCTGGCCGTGTGGTCCTACGACACCGTGCTGAAGTCCACCCCGGCCGGGCCGCTCGGCATGGCCGCGTGCCGGGGGCTGGACGTCCTGCTCGGCGCGAGCGGGGCCGGGGGAGCACTGCCCGCCGCGGCGGCCGTGGCCGCGCACACCTTCGGCGTGACAACGCTGTCGCGCGGCGAGGTGCACGGCACGTCCGCCTCGGTGGCCCGCGCGGTCGTCGGCGGCACGGCGCTCAGCGCGCTCGCCTCCGTCGTCGGGCCGTCGGCCTCGTGGCGGCACCGCCTGGCCGGGCTGGTCGCCGCCACCGGCTACGCCGTCACGGTGGGCGGGGCCCAGCTCGCCGCCGTGCGCACGCCCGACGCGGCGTCCGTGCGGACCGCGACCAAGGCGGGCATCCACGGCATGGTCCCGCTCCAGTCCGCGCTCGCCGCGCGGGCCGGGTCGGTCGCGGCGGCCGCCGCCGTCGCGCTCGCGCTGCCGCTGGCCCGGCGGCTGAGCCGGAAGGTGAGCCCGACATGACGTTCCACCTCGGCTACGGCACCAACGGCTTCGCCAACCACCGCCTCGACGACGCCCTCGACATCATCGCCGGGCTCGGCTGCACGTCCGTGGCGCTGACCCTGGACCACCACCACCTCGACCCGTTCGCCGACGACCTGCCCGCGCGGGTGGCGCGGGTCGCCGCGAAGCTCGACAAGCTGGGCCTGCGCTGCGTCGTGGAGACCGGCGCCCGGTTCCTGCTCGACCCGCTGCGCAAGCACCACCCGACGCTGGTCAGCGAGGCGCAGGAGGTCCGGGTCGACTTCCTGCTCCGCGCGGCCCGGATCGCCGCCGAGCTGAACGCCGACTGCGTGTCGTTCTGGTCCGGCATCAGGCCCGCGGACGTGCCCGTGCAGGAGGCGTGGCGGCGGATGCGCTCCGGCGTGGCCGCCGTCCTGGAGGGCGCGGAGCCGCTCGGCGTCACCCTCGGCCTGGAACCCGAGCCGGGGATGCTCGTGCAGCACCTCACCCAGGCGCTGCGGCTGCGGGAGGAACTGGGCGCGCCGACGCTGTTCGGCGTCACCCTGGACGTGGGGCACTGCGTGGCCGTGGAACCCGACGACGCGGCCACGTGCGTGCGCCGGGCGGGATC
>NZ_JBHYHC010000280.1:0-2854 GCF_042738955.1 Umezawaea sp. NPDC059074 | reverse complement strand
CTCCACGGTCGCGTCCAGCTGCCTGCCCGTCCGGCCCTCGTCCACGGCCCGCTCGCGGATCCGGTCCACCGCGGCCGGGTCGAGGTAGGGCTGGAGCGCGAGCCGACCGTCGCGGATCTCCACGACCCGCCGGTACAGCCGCAGGTCGAGGTCCCGCAGGTCGATCCGGTCCACGAACGCGGACCGCGGCGGCGTCAGCGCGATCTGCGGGCTGGCCCGGTAGAGCGCGAGCCACAGCGGCCGCAACCGCTGGTAGGTCGTGTACCGGCGGACCCACTCGGCGAACCGGCTGTCGCCGTGCACCCGCAGCCGGGGCAGGGACGCGGACAGCAGCACCAGCACGAACGCCACCAGCGTCAGGTACTTGTCCATCACGGACGTCAGCGCGTTCGAGTACGGCAGGTCGAACCGCCGCGCGGTGAAGAACAGTCCTTTGTGGACGTGGTAGAGGATGATCGCGGCAACGCCGACCGTGCTCATCCACAGCCGCAGCCGCACCGCGGGCCGCTCGGCGTCGCGCAGGTTCAGCCAGCTCAACCGCTCCAGCTCCACCAGCGCGGGCATCAGCCCGACCAGGTAGGCCAACCAGTACTCCAGCACCCACGGCGCGCCGCCGTAGAGGGCGTTGAACTTCACGTCGTTGTCCGGGGTGTCGGCCAGCGCGAACAGGACGCCCGTGCCGATCACGCAGGACGCCACCAGGACGCGCAGCGGCCACGACAGCCGGACCGGCTCGCCGCCCACCCGCATCCACACCAGCAGGTTCCGCGCGGCCCACGCCGCGATCAGCACCGTCCAGTGGCTCAACGGCTTCGCGATGTTGGGTATCCCGAACAGCTCGCCCGCCGCCTCGTAGCAGCCGGGGGCCTGGAGGGTGAACGAGATGGCCAGCGCGCCGAGGTAGGTCATGACCAGGTGCTTGCTCGGGTCGGCCGCGGGACCGCGCGCCCGGTTGATCAGCAGCCTGCCGAACAGGGCCACCCACGCCAGCAGCGGCGGCCCGTAGACCCGTGCCGCTTCACCCACGCTTCGGTGTTTCCGGCCAGAACAGCGCGTCGCCGACCCGGTCGTCGAGCGCGGTGCCCGTCCGCGGCACGTTCGCGCCCTTCGCGGCCCGCTGCGCGATGAGCGTCGCCAGCAGTTCGGCCTCGCGCTCCTCGTCCGCGCTGTACCCGGTGCGCCCCAGCACCCGGCGCACCATCGCCGGGTCCAGGTTCGGCAGCAGCGACCGCATGTGGTCGGCCTCGGGCAGCGTGCCGCGGAAGTGGTCGCAGAGCAGGTGGCTCAGCTCGTGCAGGATGATGTGGTCCTGGTGCGGCGGCGTGGTCGACTGCTCGTAGAGGATCAGGTCCATCGTGTCCGTCGCGACCCACATCCCCATCACGTCCGGGATGTCGGTCGTCGGCACGAGGACGATCATGCGCGACCGGCGTTCGGCCACCAGTTCGCACAGCTTCCGGACGTCGAACGGTCGCGGTAGCGGCAGCGTCGAAGCGATGAGCTCGCAGCGACGCCGCAGTCGCCGAAAACTGGCGGTGATGGTGCCCCCAAGGTCCAGTGGCCGAGCTGATCAGAGGTCCGGGTCCGGCAGATCCGGCAGGCCCTCCAGTTCGCGCACGCGCTCGACCATCTCGGTGATCGCGACGAGGCTCTTGGCCGACAGCCCCGACGCGCGCAACGCGATCTGCCGCACCGAGCTGTCCCGCACCGCCGTCAACAGCGCGAGTTCGGCGTCGATGCGGTCCGTCGTGTCGTCGTCGAAGAAGTACGCGGGTGGCACGCCGAAGAACCCGGCGAGCGCCTCCACGTGTTTCATGGTCGGATTATTCCGCAAACCTCGGCGCAATTGCCATATGTAGGTAGCGGAAATAGTGGGACCGCCTCGGGTCCGGATCGCCTCGGCCACCTCTTCGAACGAGTACTCGCGCCCACCTCGCGGCCTGATGGTCCGGAACAGGTGGTCGACCCTGGCCGCAAGGGGTTCAACGGTCTCGGCGTTCCCCCCGGACGCGTCATCCGGCATGCATCCTCCTCGAATGGAGGTGCGAAGTGTACCAGGTCGTCAACTCTCGTGGCACGGCGAAGCCATAGGCCCTGATCTCAGTTGACGGGGGGAATGGTGCTCCGACATTCGTCGGGGAAATGGCTTTCGCCGCTGGTCGGGGCGTCCATTCCGCCATTCGCGCTATCGGACTGCTCCACGGGGAGAAAGGGACGCCGGACATCCGGTCATCCCTTTCTCCCCGTGCCCCCCGGTCAGCGGCGCCAGAACGCCGCACGCCGCTTCGGTGCCGCACCGGCCGAGGCGAAGGCCTCCAGCACGGTCACGGCCTCGGTCCACAGCGCGTCCACGGCGCCGCCCGCGAGCAGGGCGGCCACCAGCCGCCGCAGCGGGTCGTAGTCCGAGCCGGACTGCCCGGCGAGCAGCGTGTCGAGCCTGCTCGCCAGGTCCGCGAGCAGGTCGCGGCGCTCGACGTCGGGCAGGCCGGCGCCGTCGCGCAGCCGCACCGCCTCGGTGGCCGCGATCCGCCTCAGCTCGTCGGACCCCTGGTCCACGGTCACGCGCAACGACTCCGGGACGGCACCGCCGCCCGAGCCGCCGAACACCGGTCCACCCGCCCGCTTGGCCATCCTGGGCGCGGCCGCGGGAGGCGGCGGTGGCGATCCGGCGGGCGGCATAGCCGACACGGGCATCGCGGCGAAGTCGGGAGCGGAGGCCAACGGCATCGGCATCCCGCCCGGCGCGGGCGCGGCGGGCGGCGCGAACCCGACGAACCCGGAGAACTGCGGGACCGGCGCGGGAGCCGACCAGCCCGCGGGCAGGTCGACGGGCTGCTCCACGCGGTGCACCTTG
>NZ_JBHYHC010000279.1:0-3192 GCF_042738955.1 Umezawaea sp. NPDC059074 | reverse complement strand
GGAGATCGGGCAGGGCTTTGGGGCACTGCCTTTTGGCCCGATCAAGGGGCAAATCTAGGGGCCCCAAATCAAATCGGACACAGCACGCTGGAAGTTGAAGCCGGCGAGTAGGCAGGCTGGGAATCGAAGCCGCTGGGTGGCTCGGCTGGAACTAGCGGCCGCTGGCTGGGCGGGCCGGAACCGGCGGTCGCTGGGTGGCTTGGCTGGAAGCCGAAGCCGTTGAGTGGCCACGTCGGCACCGGCGGCCAGCCACTTGACCAAGCTGGAAGCCGCAGCCCAAACCCGACCGCGACGACAGCCCAACCCCACCGCCCAACCCCACCCCCAACTCCCGAACCCGCAAACAGCATGAGCACTCCTCAACTCCCGCTGTCCCCCACATCACTGCTCCAATTGCGACGATCAAGAACGGCTTCCCGCGCACCCCCTAAACCGCAGCTAGAGCGCCCCTCGCAGCTGTATCGATCCCGGTACCGATCCGGCAAAGGCTTGCAGACCTGGCGTGGAAGCTTGTCGTGTTCCGCCCGCCGGGAGATAAGGTCCGTCGCCATGCGAGCACTTCGCCGGTTCACCGTCCGAGCCAGCCTTCCGGAGCCGTTGTCCTCCCTGGGCACGCTCGCCACCAACCTGCGCTGGACCTGGCATCCGCCGACGCAGGACCTCTTCGCGTCGGTCGACCCCCAGGTCTGGTCCGAGGTGGGTGGCGATCCGTTGCGCCTGTTGTCCGTCGTGTCGCCCGAGCGGCTGGAGAGGCTCTCGCGCGACGAGCAGTTCCTGTCGCACGCGCGGGCCCTCGCCGACGACCTCGACCGCTACACCCAGGGGCCCCGGTGGTTCCAGCGGCGGCAGGAGGAGGTGCAGGCGCGGCGGGAGCACGGCAACTACGAGCTGACACCCCTGCCGTCCGCCATCGCCTACTTCTCGATGGAGTTCGGCGTCACCGAGGCGCTGCCGAACTACTCCGGCGGGCTCGGGGTGCTGGCGGGTGACCACCTGAAGGCGGCGTCCGACCTCGGGGTGCCGTTGATCGCGGTCGGGCTGCTCTACCGGTCCGGGTACTTCCGGCAGTCGCTGTCGCTCGACGGGTGGCAGATCGAGCACTACCCGGTGCTCGACCCGCGCGCCCTTCCCCTCGAGCTGCTGACCGAGCCGTCCGGCGCGCCGATCCTGGTGCACGTCGCCATGCCCGGCGACCGGGTGCTGCGGGCCAAGATCTGGAAGGCCCAGGTCGGGCGGATCCCGTTGCTGCTCCTCGACTCCGACGTGGAGGAGAACGACGAGGACCTGCGCGGCGTCACCGACCGGCTCTACGGCGGCGACCAGGACCACCGGATCCGGCAGGAGATCCTCGCGGGCATCGGCGGCGTCCGGGCCGTGCGCACCTACTGCGAGCTGACCGGCCACGCGAGGCCCGAGGTGTTCCACACCAACGAGGGCCACGCGGGGTTCCTCGGGTTGGAGCGCATCCGCGAGCTGGCGACCACCGAGGGCCTCGACTTCGACCAGGCGCTCGCCGCCGTGCGCGCGGGCACCGTGTTCACCACGCACACGCCCGTGCCCGCGGGCATCGACCGGTTCCCGGTCGACCTCGTGCAGCACTACTTCGGGTCCGAGACGCTGCTGCCCGGTGTCAGCACGCAGCGGGTCCTCGCGCTGGGCGCGGAGGACAACCCCGGCCTGTTCAACATGGCGCACATGGGGTTGCGGCTCGCGCAGCGCGCGAACGGCGTGTCGAAGCTGCACGGCGAGGTCAGCCGGGACATGTTCCGCGGCCTCTGGCCGGGCTTCGACGTGACCGAGGTGCCGATCCGCTCGGTCACCAACGGCGTGCACGGGCCGACGTGGGCCGCGACCGAGATGTCCAAGCTGCTCGGCGAGACCGAGGAGTCCGGGATGGGGATGCGCGGCTTCGAGCCCGTCACCGACGCCCGGCTGTGGGAGCTGCGCACCGAGCTGCGCGGGCGGCTGGTCGACGAGGTCCGCCGCCGCGTGCGCGCGTCCTGGTTGCAGCGCGGCGCGTCCGCGTTGGAGCTGGGCTGGACGGACTCGGTGTTCGACCCGGACGTGCTGACCGTCGGCTTCGCCCGCCGCGTCCCGACCTACAAGCGGCTCACGCTGATGCTGCGCGACCCGGAACGGCTGCGCGCGATGCTGCTGCACCCGGAACGCCCGGTGCAGCTCGTGGTCGCGGGCAAGTCGCACCCGGCCGACGACGGCGGCAAGGCGCTGATCCAGCAGATCGTCCGCTACGCCGACGAGGCGGGCGTGCGGCACCGGATCGTGTTCCTGCCCGACTACGACATGTCGATGGCCCGGTACCTGTACTGGGGCTGCGACGTGTGGCTGAACAACCCGATGCGCCCGCTGGAGGCGTGCGGCACGTCCGGTATGAAGTCCGCGCTCAACGGCGGCCTCAACCTGTCCATCCGCGACGGCTGGTGGGACGAGCTGTACGACGGCAGCAACGGCTGGGCGATCCCGACCGCCGACGGCGTGCACGACCCGACCCGCCGCGACGACCTGGAGGCGACCGCTCTGTACGAGCTGCTCGGCAACCAGGTCGCGCCGCTGTTCTACGACCGCGGCGAGGACGGCACGCCGACCCGCTGGCTCGCCATGGTCCGGCACACGCTGGCGTCGCTCGGCCCGGCCGTGCAGGCGTCGCGGATGGTGCGCGAGTACGTGGAGACGCTGTACGCGCCCGCCGCCGCCTCGGCCGAGTCGGTCGTGGGCGAGGGCTTCCGCGGCGCGAAGGAGCTGGCCGACTACCGGCAGCGGGTGCGCGAGGCGTGGCCGCGCGTGCAGGTGCTCGACTCGGAGCTGCACATCGACGGGCACCCGACGCCGGTGCTCGGCGCGCCCGTGACCGTCCGCGCGCGGGTGGAGCTGGCGGGGCTGGAGCCGTCCGAGGTGGAGGTCCAGGTCGTGCTCGGCAAGGTCGGCGACGGCGACGAGCTGCACGACCTCGTCACCGCGACGATGGACTACGCGGGCAACGGCAACTACGAGGTCGAGACGCCCCTGCCGCACGCGGGCACCCTCGGCTACACGGTGCGCGTCCTGCCCCGGCACGATCTGCTCGCCTCGCCGGCCGAGCTGGGCCGGGTCGTCCTCGCGAGCTGAGCCCACGGGGTGGGCGGGCGCGGGCGGGGCCCCCCGGGGGGGGAGCGGGGGTGGGGGGGCGGGGGGGGT
>NZ_JBHYHC010000278.1:0-3333 GCF_042738955.1 Umezawaea sp. NPDC059074 | reverse complement strand
GTGTTCGGCACGACCGTGTCCGGCCGTCCGGCCGAGATGCCCGGCGTCGAGCAGATGATCGGTCTGTTCATCAACACCCTGCCCACCCGGACGCGCGTGCCCGACGACGTCGACACCACGATCTGGCTCCAGCAGCTGCAGGCGGCGCAGACCGAGTCGCGGCGGTTCGACTTCGTGTCGTTGGCGGAGCTGCGGTCGTGCAGCGACGTGCCCTCCGGGGCGACGTTGTTCGACAGCGTCGTGGTGTTCGAGAACTACCCGCTCAACGACGTCGCCGAAATCGGCGGCATCCAGGTGCTCGAGGTCCAAGCCCGCGACACCACCACCTTCCCCCTCACTCTCAGCGCGGTCGTCGACGACCGGCTCCACCTCGACCTCGCCCACGACCCCCGCCTGTTCGACGCCGATACCGCTCGGAGCATCGCCGACCGCCTGCACCTGCTCGTCGACGCCATCGCGACCGATCCCGACCGGCCTGTGGCGGCGTTGCCCTGGATGACCGACGACGAACGCCGCCAGGTGCTGGTGGACTGGAACTCCACCGCCGTCGACGTGCCGGAGCAGAGCATCACCGAGGTGTTCGAGACTCAGGTGCACCGGACGCCGGAAGCCACCGCGCTGGTGGTGGGTGACCGGTCGTTGACCTTCGCCGAACTCAACGCGTGGGCCAACCGCGTGGCGCGCACCTTCGTCGACTCGGGGGTCGGCCCGGAACGCCTGGTGGCGCTGGCGTTGCCGCGGTCGGTGGAGTTCGTGGTGGCGCTGCTGGCGGTGTGGAAGGCCGGTGGGGTGTACCTGCCTGTCGACCCCGAGTTGCCCGCAGACCGGATCGACTTCGTGCTGCGCGACGCGAACCCGGTGCTCGTGGTCACCGACACCCTGCCCGCCTGCGACGACCGGCAGTCCGCGGATCTCACCGACGCCGACCGGACTACACCGTCGAGTCCTGACCACGCCGCGTACGTGATCTACACCTCCGGCTCCACCGGCCGACCCAAGGGCGTGGTGATCGACCATCGCGGCCTGGTGAACCTGCTGGTGAACCACCGAGAGGACTTCGTCGCCGCCGCAGGTGGTGGACGTTTGCGGGTGGCGTTGTCGGCGGTGTTCTCCTTCGACACCTCCCTGGAAGGCATCGTCCTGCTGGCCGACGGCCACGAGTTGCACGTGCTGGAGGAGGACGTGCGCCTCGACCCACCGGCCATGGTGGACTACGTCGTGGATCGGCGGATCGACTTCCTGGACCTGACCCCGTCCTACGCGCACCAGCTGCTGGAAGCCGGACTCCTCGACGGCACGCACCGACCGAAGATCGTGATGCTCGGTGGCGAGGCGACGGGGGAGTCGTTGTGGCAGAGCTTGGCGGCTATCCCCGACACCGCGGTCTACAACTTCTACGGACCGACGGAGTCCACTGTGGACGCACTGTCGGGTCGGGTCGACGGTGTTGGTAGACCGGTCATCGGCCGACCGCTGCGCAACGTGTCGGCCTACGTGCTGGACGAACAGTTGCGGCCGGTTCCGGTCGGGGTTCCGGGGGAGTTGTTCCTGGCCGGTGTGCAGTTGGCGCGCGGGTATCTGGGTCGTGCGGGGTTGACGGCGGATCGGTTCCTGGCCAACCCGTTCGGTGTGCCGGGTGAGCGGATGTACCGCACGGGGGACCGGGCACGGTGGTTGCCGGACGGCAGCGTGGAGTACCTGGGACGAGCCGACGAACAGGTGAAGATCCGCGGGTTCCGGATCGAACCCGGTGAGGTCGAGACCGTTTTGACCCGACACCCCGACGTCCGTGAGGTCGTCGTGGTCGCGCGGCAGGACGGCGACCACAAGCGCCTCGTCGCCTACATGATGTCCTTGACGACGACCGTGCCCACGACGACCGACCTGAGGTCGTGGCTGGCCGACCGCCTCCCGGACTACATGGTCCCCTCGGCGTTCGTGGTCCTCGACGCGATCCCGATGACCTCCAACGGAAAGGTCGACCGCGGCGCCCTGCCCGCTCCCGATCCGACCGCGGCCCGCACCGGTCACGTCGAGCCCCGAACCGACGTGGAACGTGACGTGGCCGACATCTGGTCGCAAGTGCTGGGCGTGCCCGACATCGGCGTGCGGGACAACTTCTTCGACCTGGGCGGCGACTCCATCCTCAGCATCCGGGTGATCTCCCGCCTGCGCGCGGCCTTCGACGTGGAGATGTCGCCGCGCTCGCTGTTCACCCGTCCCACGGTCGCCGGGATCGCCGAACTCGTCACGGCCTCCGCCCACGCCCGGCTGACCGACATCGGAGTGGTGGCTCGGGACGGCGGCCTGCCGCTGTCGTTCGCGCAGCAACGGCTGTGGTTCCTCGACCAGTTCGAGCCGGGCAGCCCGGACTACCTGACGCCGTCGATCCTGCGACTGCGCGGCCACCTCGACGTGTCCGCCCTGAGCACCGCCCTGACCGCCTTGGTGGCGCGGCACGAGTCGTTGCGCACCACCTTCGACTCCGTAGACGGCCGCGGTGTGCAGATCGTGCACCCGACGCACCGCGTCGACGTGCCGGTGCTCGACCTGACCGGACGGCCCGAGGACCTGGCGGGCGTCCTGACCGAGGAGACGACCACCGCGTTCGACCTACGGCGCGGTCCACTGCTGCGGGTCCGCCTGATCCGCTTGGCCGAGGACGACCACGTCCTGTCCCTGGTGCTGCACCACATCATCACCGACGGCTGGTCCAACGGCGTCCTGCTCGGCGAACTGGGCTCCTGCTACGAAGCGGCCACCGACGGCACCGAGGCCAAGCTCCCCGACCTGCCCGTGCAGTACGCCGACTACGCCGTGTGGCAGCGGCGCGTGGCCACCGACGACACCTTCCAGGACGACCTGGACTACTGGCGTCGAGCGCTCGACGGCACTCGGCCGCTGGAACTGCCCACCGACCGGCCAAGGCCCGCGACTCGCGACAAGCAGGGCGCACTGGTGCACTTCCAGGTGCCCGCCGAGAGCACCGACCGACTCAAAGCCTTGGCGCGAAAACAGGAGAGCACCCTGTTCATGGCCCTGCTGGCCGCGTGCCAGGTGGTGTTCGCGCGCTGGTCCGGGCAGCGCGACGTCACCGTCGGCACGGTGGTCTCCGGCCGTGACCGCACCGAACTGGAGGGCTTGGTCGGGTTCTTCGTCAACACCGTCGTGCTGCGCGCCGACGTCGACCCCCGTGCCGGCTTCCGGGACCTGCTCGGCCAGGTCCGCGAACGGGTGCTCGACGCCTTCGCCCACCAGGACGTGCCCTTCGAACGCGTCGTGGACGAAGTGCACCCCGTGCGGGACCCCAGCCGCACCCCGCTGTTCCAGGCC
>NZ_JBHYHC010000277.1:0-3400 GCF_042738955.1 Umezawaea sp. NPDC059074 | reverse complement strand
GCCGCCGGGTCCGCCGCCTCACCGTGAGCCACGCCTTCCACTCGCCGCACATGGACGGCGTCCTCGACGACTTCCGGAAGGTCGCCGCCGGTCTCGAGTTCCACCCGCCCCGCATCCCGATCGTCTCGACCGTCACCGGCGACCGCGCCGACGACCTGACCTCGCCGGACTACTGGACGCGGCAGATCCGCGAGACCGTCCTGTTCGCCGCCGCGGTGCGCCGCCTCGACGCGCTCGGGGCCACGGTGTTCGTCGAGGTCGGCCCGGACGCCGTCCTGACGCTCCTGGCCGCGGCCACCTTGCCCGACACCGCGACGGTGGTCCCGCTGCTGCGGGCGGGCCACGACGAGGGCGAGACCTTCGGCGCGGGCGTCGCCACGGCGTACGTGAACGGAGCGCCCCTGGACGCGGGCTCCTTCTTCCCCGGCGCGACCCCGGTCCCGCTGCCCACGTACGCCTTCCAACGGCAGCACTTCTGGCAGAACCCGACCCCGCGCGCGCTGGGCCTCACGCCCGTCGACCACCCGTTCCTCAGCGGGGAACTGGAGGGCGTCGACGGCACGGACACCGTGGTCATCGGGCGGATCGGCCTGGCCGCCCACGGGTGGCTGGCGGACCACGCGATCGGCGGCCGCGTCCTCGTGCCCGCCACGGCGTTGCTTGAAGCGGTCGTGGCCGCGGGCGATCGGCTCGGCGTGCCCCACGTGGACGAGCTGACCCTGGAAGCACCCCTGGAACCGGTGGGGGACACCGCGCTGCGCCTGCACGTGGCCGCTCCGGACGCCGAAGGCCACCGCGCCTTCACCCTGCACGCCCGCCCGGAGGCGGGCCCGTGGACCCAGCACGCCTCCGGCGTCCTCGCGCCCGCCGTCGAGCCGACCGCCGACCTCGCCTGGCCCGAGGACGCGGAGGCCGTGCCGGTCGACGACGCCTACGACCGCCTCGCGGACCTCGGCTACCACTACGGCCCGGCGTTCCAGGGCTTGGAGTCCGGGTGGACCGACGGGACGTCGACCTACGCCGAGGTCTCGCTGCCGGAGGGCAAGGGGAAGTTCCGCGTGCACCCGGCTCTGCTGGACGCCGCGCTGCACGCCCTCGTCCTCGGCGGCGACCAGCTCCTCCTGCCGTTCAGCTGGCGCGGGGTCACCCTGAACCCCAGCAGCGCCACCGAACTCCGGGTTCGCTCCACGCCGAACGGCGACGGCACCACCTCCCTCGTGCTGGCCGAGTCCGACGGCCGTCTCGTCGCCACGGCCACCGCCCTGACGCTGCGCCCGGCCGCCACCACGACACCGTTGTCCACAGTGGACTGGCCGGTCATCACCGCTCCGGCCGACGCGTCCGACGACGTCGTGATCGCCCACGTCGAGACGGTGCCCGGCGTGCTGCGCGTGGTCCAGGAGTGGCTGGCGGGCGACCACCCCGACTCCCGGCTGCTCCTCGTCACCCGCAACGCCGTGGCCGTGCTCCCCACCGACGAGGTGGACCTGGACGCCGCCGGGATCTGGGGCTTCGTCCGCTCCGTCCAGTCCGAGCACCCGGACCGCGTGCTGCTGGTCGACCTCGACTCCAGCGACGCGCCGCCCGTGGTGCCGGAGGAACCGCAGGTCGCCGTTCGCGGGGGAGACCTCCACGTGCCCCGCCTGGTCCGGAGCCACCGGACCAGGACACCCGCGCGGTTCGGGCCGACGGGCACGGTGCTGATCACCGGCGGGACCGGCGGTCTCGGAGCCCTCGTCGCCCGACACCTGGTGGCCGCGCACGGGGTGCGCCGACTCCTGCTCGTCAGCCGCCGCGGCCCGGACGCGCCGGGCGCGGACGACCTCGCCGCCGACCTGACCGCGGCGGGCGCGGAGGTCACCCTCACCGCCGCCGACGTCGCGGACCGCCCGACGATGGCCGCGCTCGTCGCCGCGCACCCCGTGACGGCCGTGGTGCACGCCGCGGGCGTGCTGGCCGACGCGACGGTCGAAACCCTGACCGAAGCGGGCCTGGCCGAGGTCCTGCGGCCGAAGGCCGACGCCGCCCGCGTGCTGCACGAGGTGACCGCGGGCATGGACCTGACGGCGTTCGTGCTGTTCTCGTCGATCTCCGGCATCACCGGCACGGCGGGGCAGGCCAACTACGCCGCCGCCAACACGGTCCTGGACGCCTTGGCCCACCACCGCGTGTCGCGCGGCCTTGTCGGCACGTCGCTGGCGTGGGGGCTGTGGGACGCGGGCATGGGCTCCGGGCTGACCGAGACCGACCTGGCCCGGTGGGCACGCGCCGGTGTCCGGCCGCTGACCCCGGCCCGTGGCCTCGCCCTGTTCGACGCGGCCCTCGCCACCGGCGAGACGCTCGTCGTGCCCGCCGCCCTGGAACCGGCTCGCCCGGCCGTGCGCGTCCGCTCCACGTCGGGGTGGACCGGCCGGATCACCGCGTTGCCCGAGGCGGCACGGGCGGACGCGGTCCTGGACCTGGTCCGCGCCGAGGCCGCGTCGGTGCTCGGCCACCCGAGTCCCGTGGCGGCCAGGAGCACGTTCAACTCGCTCGGCTTCGACTCGTTGGCGGGCATGGATCTGCGCGCCCGCCTGGGCACGGCCACCGGGCTCCGGCTGCCCGCGACCGTGACGTTCGACCACCCCACGCCCGCCCGGCTCGCCGAGCACCTGCTGTCCCTGGTGACGGCGGAGAAACCGAAGGCCCGGCCCGTGGCGCGGGCGCGCACCGACGAGCCGATCGCGATCGTCGGCATGGCGTGCCGGTTTCCCGGCGGGGTTACCTCGCCCGAGGAGTTGTGGCGGCTGGTGGCGGACGGCGTGGACGCGGTCGGCCCGTTCCCGACGAACCGGGGCTGGGCCGAGGACCTCTACGACCCGGACCCGGAGCACGTCGGCACGTCGTACACCCGCGACGGCGGGTTCCTGCACGACGCGGATCTGTTCGACCGCGAGTTCTTCGGCCTGTCGCCGCGGGAGGCGACCGCCACCGACCCGCAGCAGCGGCTGCTGCTGGAAACCGCGTGGGAGGCGTTCGAGAGCGCGGGCATCGACCCGGAGACGCTGCGCGGCAGCACCACCGGCGTCTACACGGGCGCGATGTACGACGACTACGCGTCCCGGCTCGCCACGACCCCGGAGGAGTTCGAGGGGTTCCTGTTGGCGGGCAACCTGTCGAGCGTCCTGTCCGGACGGCTGTCGTACACCTTCGGCCTGCAAGGGCCGTCGCTCACGGTCGACACGGCCTGCTCCTCGTCGCTGGTGGCCTTGCACCTGGCGGTGCGGTCGCTGCGGTCCGGCGAGTGCGATCTCGCCTTGGCAGGCGGGGTCACGGTCATGAGCAGCCCGCACACGTTCGACGAGTTCTCGCGGCAGCCCGGGTTGCCGGCCGACGGCCGGTGCAAGTCGTTCGGCGCGGG
>NZ_JBHYHC010000276.1:0-3476 GCF_042738955.1 Umezawaea sp. NPDC059074 | reverse complement strand
TAACCGCATTCGCACCCTTTTTGTCTTGAAAAGCAATCTTACCCCCCTTCAAAACACAAAACGGGTGTTGAAATAATTGCGCGAGCGGGGTGGGGAGACGCCCCCGCACCGGTGGGCAGACGCCCCGCACGGGCAGGACGCCCCAACCCCCTACAGCAACCCCGACAAATCCGTCGCGACATGCGTAGGCCGCCACTCCACCGGCAACGCCAACGCCTCAGCCTCGGTCGACACCCCGGTCAACACCAGCAACGAATCCATCCCGGCGTTCACCGCCCCGGCGATGTCGGTGTCCAACCGATCCCCCACGACCAACGGCCGCGAAGCCCCCAACGACTTGGCCGCCTGCTCCAGCAACGGCGCGGCGGGCTTCCCCGCGATCAACGGCTCACGATCCGTGGCAGCCTTCAACGCCGCCACCAAAGCCCCACACCCAGGCAACAACCCGCGCTCGGTAGGCAACGTCACGTCAGCGTTGCAGGCAACCCACAACGCCCCTCCGCGAATCGCCACGCAGGCTTCGGCCAGCTCCCGCCACCCCATGTCCTGCGACAACCCCTGCACCACGGCAACGGCACCGTCAGCCGACCGAACAGGCGTCAACCCGACCAACCGAACCTCAGCCTCAAGGGCCGAAGTCCCCAACACCAGCACAGCGGACCCGGCGGGCACCCGCTCGGCCAGCATCGCCGCGGCGGCCTGCCCACTGGTGCTCACCTCGTCGAGCACGGCGTTGAAGCCGATCTCGACGAGGTGGTCCACCACGTCCTGCGCGGCGCGCGAGGCGTTGTTGGTCACGAACCGGATGCCGACCCCTTGGGCGCGAGCGACCGCGACCGCGTCCGCCGCACCCGGTATGGGCTCTTTGCCCCGGTACACAGTGCCGTCGAGATCCAAGAGCAGTGCGTCATACCGTGCCAACAACGTCTCGGTCACTGCTCCGCGTTCTCCTTGTCATCCACAACGCCCTCGACGTCTTCTTCCACCAACGTGTACCCGAACGCGCGCTCAGCCGCATCGGTCTCGTTCTCGTCGTCCGCTTCCGCCGCGTGCAGGAACCACTGCACCGACTCCTCGGACCGCCCAGCGGCCTCGAGGTTGTCCGCGTACGCGTAGAACAGCCGAGCGCTCCACGGGTCGCGGCGCTTCGGGTCCAGGTCTTCACCCTGGAGCGCCACCACGGCGGCGTCGAACTGCCCCATGTCCCGACGAGCGCCAGCCGCCACGATCCGCAGCTCGACAGCCTCGTCCGGCGACAACGGCTGCCCCTGAACCTCACGGGCCAGCTCCAGAGCCCGCTCCGGACGCCCCAGCGCGCGTTCGCAGTCCGCCATCACGGCGATGTGCCCGGTACCGGTGGACATCCGCCGCGCGGCACGCAGCTCGGACAGCGCCTCGGCCCACTCACCAGCGTGGTACGCAGTGAGCCCAGCCGCCTCGCGGATGACCCCGATGCGCGCGGCCTTACCCCGTGCATAGCGGGCGTGCTCGAGCGCGAGCACCGGGTTGCTGTCCACCAGGAGCCCGGCGGCGGCCAGGTGCCGACCGACGATCTCGGCCAAGCCCTTGGGCAGCCCGCGCAGCTCACCCTTGATCTCGGGGTCCAGCGCGGAGATGTCGGCCTCCGGCGGCAACTCGGGCGCACGCGCCCGCTCGTAGCCACCCTCGGTCTCGCGCGCGGCGGGAGCGGACTCCTGCGCGGGCGTCTCCGCGACGACTTCAGCGTCCACGTCGACCGAGGGCGTCTCCGCCTCGACGACCGCTTCGCCCGACCCGTACTGCGGCGTGCGCTCCTGGAACCGCGCGGCCCGCTGACGGCTGCGCTCTTCGCGCTTCTCGTCCTTGCCGGGGTCGTCACGCGGCACGTCCGCACGAGGAGCCTTGGTGTGACGGGGCTTCTCGTGACGGGGACGGTCTTCCCGCGACGGCCGGTCGTTGCCGGCGGGCCGCTCGTAGCGCGGCTTGTCGTCGCGCGAGGCGCTGCTGGGGCCACGGTCGTCACGGGGCTGGTACTCGCGACGCTCACCGGACCCGGCGCGGTCATCCCGACGCGGGTAGCTGCTGCCGCCTTCGGTGCGCGGCTTGTACTCCCGCCGCTCACCAGACCCGGCGCGGTCGTCCCGACGGGGGTACCCGCCGGAGCCGCTTTCGGTGCGGGGCTTGTACTCGCGCTTCTCGCCACCGCGGTCTTCGCGCGGCTTGTACTCACGGCGTTCGCCGCCGCGGTCTTCACGGGGCTGGTACTCGCGACGCTCGCCACCGGCCGGACGCTCGTAGCGCGGCTTGTCATCGCGCTGGTAGCCGCCGGAACCGGTGCGGGGCTTGAAGTCCCGACGGTCACCGCCGCCGGACCGGTCGTCACGGGGCTTGTCGTAGCGCGGCTTGTCGTCCGTGCTGCGGTACCGGCTGTTGCCGTTGCTGGAGATGCCACCGCGCTCGTCGCGACGCGGGTAGCTGCTGCTGCCGCCTTCAGTGCGCGGCTTGTACTCGCGACGCTCACCAGAGCCGCCACCGGCGCGGTCGTCGCGCTTGAAGCTGCTGCCGCCACCCGTCACGCGGGGACGGAAGTCCGGGCGACCGTCGCGGTTGTCGCGCTGGTGCGTCCCGCTCGTGCGGGACCGGAAGTCCGGACCCGAACGGCCTGCGCCACCGGAACGGTCGTCGCGCTTGTAGGAGCTGCCGGAACCGCCCGTGCCACCCGTGCGCTGGTACCCGCCGCTGCGGGGAGCGTCGTCCTTGCGGTACGTGCTGCCACCGCGGTCGTCACGCGCCTTGTCGTAGCGGGGACGGTCGTCGCGCGGCTTGAACTCACGGCGCTCACCGGAACCCGCACGGTCATCACGACGCGGGTAGCCGCCGGAACCGCTTTCGGTGCGGGGCTTGTACTCGCGCTTCTCGCCACCGCGGTCGTCACGGGGCTTGTACTCGCGACGCTCACCGGAACCACTGCCCGCCCGGTCGTCGCGACGGGGGTAACCGCCACCACTTCCGGTGCTGGAGGCGCCACGGGGCTTGTCGTAACGAGGACGGTCATCGCGAGGCTTGTACTCGCGGCGCTCGCCACCACTGGAGGCTCCGCGCTGGTCGCGCTTCGGCCGGTCCGGCGAGCTGGGGTTGTTCTTGTCGTCGCGGCGCGGGTAACCCGCGGCACGCTCGGCACCGGTCGCGCGGCCGCCACTGGCCGGCTTGCGATCGCTGTGGGCTGGGCCACCATCGGAACGGCGCGGTCGGTCTCCCTGGCCACGCTGACGGTCGCCGGGACGTTCCCCGAACCTGGACACCTGATTCCTCCTATGGACACGCCTGAACACGCCGAAAAGGGCTTGTGATTTGAGCACATAAGATGTGCCCCCATCACAAGCCCTTTCAGGGAATAATTGTCCCGCGGTGACCTACTCTCCCACACCGTCACCAGTGCAGTACCATCGGCGCAGGAGGGCTTAACTACCGGGTTCGGAATGGGACCGGGTGTTTCC
>NZ_JBHYHC010000275.1:0-3592 GCF_042738955.1 Umezawaea sp. NPDC059074 | reverse complement strand
CGGCCCCCGATTTTTTTTGCGCCCCCCCCATCTTACGCTTTGTCAAGGCGTCTTTCCAGCCTTGACAAAGCGAAAAAGGGTGGGATAATTGGCGCAATCGGGGGTTGACCCCAACACACGGACAACCCCACCCATCCCCCAAACGTCCACCCTCCATCACCTGCGACGGGGGACCCAAGTGCCAGGCTCCACAGCCCAACCCAAAACCCCGAAACCCCACCCCAAGAAGACCCGCCGAACCAGAGCCGCCCGAGCCGCACTAGCCGCCACAACCCTCACTGCCCTAGCCCTGACCCCCTTCACCTGGACCCTCCTCTCCAGCGCCCCGTACCGCCTGACCCCCACCGACGTCCCCACCACCCCAGTAGCCCTAGTCCTAGGCGCAGGCCTCACCAAGGACGGCAAACCCACCCCCTTCCTAGCCGGCCGCCTGGACGTAGCCGCAGACCTCTACCACCGAGGCAAGGTCAAAGTCCTCCTAGTCAGCGGCGACAACAGCCGCACGACCTACGACGAACCCACCTCCATGCGCACCTACCTCCTCACCAAGGGCGTCCCCGACAGAGCCGTAGTAGCCGACTTCGCAGGCTTCGACACCTGGGACTCCTGCGCCCGAGCGAACCGCATCTTCGGCGTGAAACGAGTGACCGTGGTCACCCAAACCTTCCACCTCCCAAGAGCCGTGGCCCTCTGCCGAGCCGCCGGCCTGGAGGCGTTCGGCGTGGGCCACGACACCTCCGAAGCCTTCCCCGAGGGCACCACCTACGGCTGGTTCCGAGAGTCCCTGGCCAGTGGCAAAGCGCTCTGGGACGCCGTCGTCGCCCGCCCCGACCCGACGTTCCTCGGCCCTGCCGAGCAGGGCGTCACCACCGCCCTCAAGCCCTGAAGGACTACTGACAGTACTACTCGGTTAGCCCGATCGGGCGATAAACGGGGCAAGTCGCGTAATCGACCCACCTTTCCCGCCTTTCCTCTGCGTGGGGCTCACGGCCCCACGCGGATCAGGTGGAGGAAGTGACGGTGCAGATCGACACAGCGGCGTACCAGCGCGTGCTCGGCGATGAGCTCCGCAGCCTTCGCAAGCAGCGCGGATGGACCCGCAAGGAGTTGAACAGCCGTCTGCAGAGCGAGATCTCGCTCCAGACGTTGGCGACCTACGAGCTCGGCACGCGGCAGGTGTCCGTCGTGCGGCTGGTGGAGATCTGCGCGGCGTTGGCCGTGCCGGCGCACGAGGTGCTCGCGCGGGTGCACGAACGCGTGTTCGGGGACACGCCCACCGGGCACCTGTCGCTGAACCTCGTCGCGATCGTGGCCGACGAGCGGCCGGAGCTGCAGCCGCTGCGGAGGTGGGCGCAGGGGCGGTTGCAGTCGTTGCCGCTCGGCCAGACCCCGCAGGTGCACCTCGATCTGCCCGCGCTGGAGTACATGGCCCAGTTGTGCCAGCTCAGCACGGTCGAGCTCATCCGGGCGCTGCGTGATCTGGGCGGGACCGCGCGGAGGTAGCGGAGGGCCAAGCTAGACTCGCCGCGTGACCAGGGGCGCGCCCGTTCCAAATGCAGGAAGTCGCTTGCCTACCAACAGCAATGAAGATCCAGCCTCCCCAGCCCGTCTGCCTTTGCGGACCGCGGCTGCCGTGCGCTTGGGCAACATGAGTTCGAAGCTGTCCCAGAAGATGGGGCTCGGCGCAGGCGGCATGATCGGTGGCCGGGTGGCGTTGAAGCTGGACCCGCAGGCGCTCCGGCGCCTGACGTCCGGCAGGCGGGTCGCACTGGTGACCGGCACCAACGGCAAGACCACCAGCACGATGATGCTCAGCCGCGCCGTGACCGCGTTGGGCGAGGTGGCCACCAACCACAGCGGCGCCAACATGCCCGACGGCCACGTGACCGCGCTGAGCAAGCAGCCGGACGCGCCGTACGCGGTGCTGGAGGTCGACGAGGGGTACTTCCCCGCCGTCGCCGCCGCCGCGCAGCCGGACGTCGTGGTGCTGCTGAACCTCAGCCGCGACCAGCTGGACCGCGTCGGCGAGGTGCGCACGATCGAGCGCTCCCTGCGCGACGTGATCTCCAAGCTGCGGGGCTGCACGGTGATCGCCAACTGCGACGACATCATGGTGACGTCGGCGGCCAAGGACGCGCACCGCGTCGTCTGGGTCGCGACCGGCACCGGCTGGCACCACGACTCGGCCTCGTGCCCGAGGTGCGGCGAGCCGATCCGCTGGCAGGGCGAGCACTGGACGTGCAGCACGTGCGACCTGGCCCGGCCCAAGCCGGACTGGGTGACCACGGACGGTTTCCTGATCGCGCCGAACGCCAGCAAGGTGGCGCTGCAACTGCGCCTGCCGGGCAAGTTCAACCAGGCGAACGCGGTGATGGCCACGGCGGCCGCCGCGACGATGGGCGTGCAGATCGAGGAGGCCGTCCGCCGTCTGCGGGGCGTGTCCAACGTCGCGGGCCGGTACCGGACGATCCAGCGCAGCGGGCACACCGCCCGGCTGCTGCTGTCGAAGAACCCGGCCGGCTGGAGCGAGACCCTGACGGTGGTCAAGGAGTCCGACCACCCCGCGGTCCTCGTGATCAACGCGAACGAGGCCGACGGCCGCGACCTGTCGTGGCTGTGGGACGTGCCGTTCGAACGCCTGCGCGGCCGCACCGTGATCGCGTCGGGCGAGCGCGCCACCGATCTGGCCGTGCGCCTGACCTACGCCGAGGTGGAACACCAGATCGTGCCCGACCCGTTGCAGGCCATCGACGCGCTCCCGCAGGGGGCGGTCGAGGTCATCGCGAACTACACCGCGTTCCGCGACCTGAACGCGAGGTCCGCCGGTGAATGACTCGACCGTTCGGATCGCCCTGGTGCTGCCCGACCTGCTGGGCACGTACGGGGACTTCGGCAACGCCGTCGTCCTCGACAAGCGGCTCGCGTGGCGCGGGATCCCGTCGGAGATCGTGTCCGTGAACTTCGGCGAGGCCGTGCCGGACTCGTGCGACATCTACGTCGTCGGCGGCGGCGAGGACACGGCGCAGACGTTGGCCGTGCGCCACCTCCGCGACAACCCCGGTCTCCAGCGGGCCGCCGCGCGCGGCGCCGTGGTGCTCGGCGTGTGCGCGGGCATCCAGATCTTCGGCGAGAAGTTCACCCGCGCCGACGACGTGACCCACCCCGGTCTCGGCCTGATCGACTCGGTCTCCTACGCCGGTGGCTCGCGCGCCATCGGCGAGGTCCTCGCCAAGCCGGCCAACGGCTTGTTCGAGGGTTTCCTGACCGGGTTCGAGAACCACCAGGGCCGCACCGAGCTGGGCCCGGCGGCGCAGCCGCTGGCGCACGTGACCGTGGGCACCGGCAACGACGGCAAGGTGGAGGGCGCGGTGCAGGGCAAGATCCTGTGCACCTACCTCCACGGCCCCGTCCTGCCGCGCAACCCGCAGATCGCCGACCTGCTGATCGAGTGGGCCACGGGCTCCAAGCCCGCCCCGCTCGACCTCCCGGCCGTCACGCGCCTGCGCGCGGAGCGGTCCAAGGCGGCAGGCCAGCGCGTAGAGGCCTGATCTTCCACGAACGACGGAGGGGCTGTGTCCACACCGGACACAGC
>NZ_JBHYHC010000274.1:0-3595 GCF_042738955.1 Umezawaea sp. NPDC059074 | reverse complement strand
GCGGCGGCGGGTCGCGCGGGGCTTCGCGCGGCCGCCGGGGGCGCGGCCGGCGCTCGCGGCCCTGGTGGGGGCGCCGCGCGCGGCGCCCGCCCCGCCCCCTCGCGTGCGGGCGATCGGGCGATCCGCCGACCCCTTCCGGCCCCTAGGGTCAGGGGGTGTGATCACCCCACCGACCGGGGCCGTCGTCGAGGCCCATCGTTGGCTGAACAGCGCTCTCGCGGACCTCACCGACACCGACGTGGCGGGACCCTCGCTGCTCCCGCGCTGGACCCGCGGTCACGTCCTCGCCCACCTGGCCGACGCCGCCCGCGCCCGCGCTCGGGTCGTCGAGCACGCCCTGCGCGGCGAGGTCGTGCAGATGTGGGAGCCGGGGGAGCGGGACGCGGTCATCGAGGCCACCGCGGGCCGCACCGCGGCCGAGCACCGCGCGGCCGTCGCCGAGCACGCGGACGGCCTGGACCGGGTGTGGGCGTCGGTGGAGGACTGGACCGAGCCGAGCCGGTTCGCCATCGCCCCGCTGGCCCCCGCCGTGCACATCCGGTGGCGCGAGGTGCTGATCCACCTGGTCGACCTCGACGTCGGCGTCCGCCCGTCGGACTGGGACGTCGAGTTCTCCTGCCACGCCGTGGACTTCCTGCACACCCGGCTCCCGCCCCACGTCCGCCTCACCGCGACGGACGTGGCCCGCACGTGGGGGACCGGGGTCGAGGTGACCGGCGCGGTCCACGACCTCGCGGCCTGGCTCGCGGGCCGCGCCCCGGTCGAACGCCCTCGGTCGACCGGCCCCCTGCCGCTGCTGGGCCCGTGGCCCGCCTACCGCTGAGCCGGGGTCAGTACCCGGCCTTCGGCATCATCACCCACAGGACGAGGTAGATCACGAACTGGGGGCCGGGGAGCAGGCAGGACAGGAGGAAGATCACCCGCATGGTGTTCGGCGCGATGCCGAACCGGTCGGCGAGACCGGCGCACACGCCGGCGATGACCTTCTTGTGCTGGGGCCTCGTCAAAGTCTTCATGACTCCACGGTGCCCGCGTTTCGGGCGGTTTGCATCGGTGACAACCCTGATCTCCGACTTCGGGGTCTACCCCCGGTCGGGGCCACACCGGGCCGTGACCTCGGGCTCGTACGCTCACCGGGTGGTCGCAACCCCCGTGGCGCCGGACATGACCGTCGCCGACACCTCGCCCAACCGCCCCCCGCGCGACGTCCGCGGCCTCCTGCTCCGGATGGCCCTCTCCGCCGGTGGTGGCGTGCTGCTCTACCTCAGCTTCCCGCCGCGCACGGTGTGGTGGCTGGCCCCGCTCGGCTTCGCCCTGCTCGGCTGGGTCCTGCACGGCCGCCGCGCCCGCGCGGGCTTCGGCTACGGCGTGCTGTTCGGCCTGGGCTTCCTCGTGCCACTGCTCGCGTGGACGGGGGAGTTCGTCGGGGCCATCGCCTGGCTGCCCCTGAGCCTCGCCTGCGCCGCGCTCATCGGCCTGGGCACCTCCGCCATGGCGCTGGTGTCCAAGCTGCCCCTGGCGCCGCTCTGGGCGGCTCTGCTGTGGGTGGCCGACGAGCTGCTGCGCGGCGTGTTCCCGTTCGGCGGCTTCCCGTGGGGCAAGATCGCGTTCGGCCAGCCCGAGGGCTGGTACCTGCCGCTGGCCGCGCTCGGCGGGGCCCCGCTGATCGGGTTCGCCGTCGCGCTGACCGGCTTCGGCCTCGCGGCCGTCGTCCGCGGCTTCCGCGCCCGGCCGATCGCCCCCGCGCTGATGGTCGTGGTCCCCCTGGCCGCCGGTCTGGCCGCCAACGGGATCGTCGGCACGGACGCCAGCGAGGGCACGGCCGTCGTCGCCGCCATCCAGGGCAACGTCCCCCGCGCGGGCCTCGACTTCAACTCCCAGCGCCGCGCGGTGCTGGACAACCACGTCAAGCGCACCCTGCAACTGGCCCAGGACGTCCGCGACGGCAAGGAGCCCCAGCCCGACGTCGTCATCTGGCCGGAGAACTCCTCCGACATCGACCCGTTCCGCAACACCGACGCCGCGACGCTCATCCAGCAGGCCGCCACCACGATCAAGGCCCCCATCGCAGTCGGCGCGGTCGTGCTCGGCGACGACGGCCTGCCGCGCAACACCGTCGTGCTATGGGACCCGGTCCGCGGCCCGATCGACACCTACACCAAGCGCAAGCTCCAGCCGTTCGGCGAGACGATGCCCTACCGGTCGTTCTTCCGGATCTTCACCAAGCTGGTCGACCGCGCGAACAACTTCCAGCCGGGGACCGACCCCGACGGGTTCGTGATGGGACCCGCGAAGGTGTCACTGGACACGTGCTACGAGGTGGCGTTCGACGAGATCGTCCGGGAGAACGTGAAGACCGGAGCGAACCTCATCGCCATCCCCACGAACAACGCCACTTTCGGGTACACCGAGATGACCTACCAGCAGCTTTCCATGTCCAGGATCCGCGCCGTCGAGCACGGCCGGGCGGTCGTCGTGGCCGCCACCAGCGGCGTCAGCGCGATGGTGCAACCGGACGGGTCCGTCACCCAGAAGACCGGGATGTTCGTGCCCGCCGCACTGGTCGAGAGGTTGCCGCTGCGCGGGCAGACTACGCTGGCGACTCGGCTTGGTGCTTGGCCCGAGTGGGTGATGTCCGCGATGGGACTCCTGGCCGTGGCGTTCAGCCTGACCCAGAAACGACGAGTAGCGCGTCCGGAACCCGAGGTGGGTCCCGGCGAGGAGGACACGGATGGCGGACCAGCAGGCGCAGCCTGACCGCGAGCTCGGGCCGGTGCTGGTGGTGATCCCGACCTACAACGAGCGGGACAACATCGGGACGATCGTCAAGCGGCTGCACGCCGCACTGCCCGAGGTGCACGCGCTCGTGGTCGACGACGGCAGCCCCGACGGAACCGGCCAGGTCGCGGACGAGATGGCGGCCGCGGACGAACGCGTCCACGTGCTGCACCGCACGGAGAAGGCGGGGCTCGGCGCGGCGTACGTCGCGGGCTTCGGCTGGGGCCTGGAACGCGGCTACGAGTTCCTCGTCGAGATGGACGCGGACGGCTCCCACGCGCCCGAGGACCTGCCCAGGATGCTCGACGCGGCGGCGAACGCCGACCTCGTGATCGGCTCGCGCTACGTGACCGGCGGCAGCGTCGTGAACTGGCCCAAGTCCCGCGAGGTGTTCTCGCGCGGCGCCAACCTGTACTCCCGGATCGCGCTGGGGGCGCCGATCAAGGACATCACGGCGGGCTTCCGCGTGTACCGCGCGGAGGTGCTGCGGCGGCTCAAGCTGCACAACGTGGCGTCCTCGGGGTACTGCTTCCAGATCGACCTGTCGTGGCGCACCCACGAGCTGGGCTTCCGGATCGTCGAGGTCCCGATCACCTTCACCGACCGGATCATCGGCGAGTCGAAGATGAGCGGCAACGTCGTCCGCGAGGCTCTCATCCGGGTCACCAAGTGGGGACTGCGGCGTCGGGGCACCCAGCTGAAGAACGTCTTCGCGCCGAAGGCCAAGACGCCCTCCAACAGCTAGCCGCGTCTCGGGTGGTCCCGCAGAGGACCACCCGAACAGCCGACAAGGGGCCGCCCACCGGATGTCCGGTGG
>NZ_JBHYHC010000273.1:0-3800 GCF_042738955.1 Umezawaea sp. NPDC059074 | reverse complement strand
GTGCCGGGTGACCTGGTGCCGGGCCAGCAGCGCGCGCAACTCCCCCGTCGCGCCGGTGATCAGCACCGTGCCCTCGGAGTGCCACGGCGTCGGGGGCTCCGGGTCTTCGAGCCGGACGAGTCGCGGTGCGCTGATCACCCCACCGCGGATGCGCAGCTGTGGTTCCCCGGCGGCCAACGCGGCGGGCAGCGCGGCCGTGGACGCGGGGTCGTCGTCCAGGTCGACCAGCACGAACCGGTCGGGGTGCTCCGACTGCGCCGACCGCACGAGTCCCCACGCGGCGGCCTGTGCGGGATCGGTCCGCGCCGCCCGCGTGACGACGGCGAGCCGCCCGTCGGACTCGTCGGCGAGCCACCGCTGGACCCGGTCCAGCACCTCGGCGAGGTCGGCGGGCGCGGTCCACGCCTCGGCGGCGGGTCCCGCGGCGGGTGAGACGGGCGTCCACTCCACGCGCAGCAGGTCGCCGTGGGGAACGGCGGCGACGGAAGCCCGCAGTGCCAAGGACTCGACCGACGCCACCAGCGCGCCATCGGTGTCCCGCAGCTCGACCGCCACGGCGTCCGGACCGGTCCTGCGGGTCCGCACCCGCAGCCGGGTGGCTCCGGTGGCGTGCAGGGAGACGCCGGTCCAGGAGAACGGCAGCCGGGCGGCCCCGTCGACGAGGCTCGTGTGCAGCGCGGCGTCCAGCAGGGCCGGGTGCAGGCCGTAGCCCGCCGCGTCCACGCCGTCCGGCAGGTCGACGGTCGCGATCACCTCGTCGCCCAGCCGCCACGCCGAGGCGAGCCCCTGGAACGCGGGCCCGTAGGCGAACCCCTCCTCGGCCAGGCGGTCGTAGAACCCCGCCAGGTCGACGGCGTGAGCGCCCGGCGGCGGCCACGGCCCGGTGTCGACGTCGGCCGCGAGCCCGGCGGCGGACAGGGAGCCGACCGCGTGGCGGGTCCAGTCGCCGTCCTGGCCCGCGTGCAGGCTGACGGGGTGCCCGCCTTCCGCGTCGGGCCCGTCGACGACCACCCGCACGGACACGGAGCCGTCGGCGGGGAGCACGAGCGGGGTTTCCAGGGTCAGCTCGTCGATCCGGTCGCACCCGAGCAGGCCACCGGCCTCGAGGACGAGTTCCACCACCGCCGCGCCGGGCAGCACGACGGCCCCCTCGACGACGTGGTCGGCCAGCCACGGATGGGTGCGCGCGGAGAGGGTGGCCGTGACCAGGACCCCGCCCGATCCCGGCAGGTCCAGCGCCACGTCCAGCAGCGGGTGGTCGGCGCTCCGCAGCCCCGGTGCTCCCCGGCCCCGTGCGGGGGCCTGCCAGAACCTCTCGCGCTGGAAGGCGTAGGTCGGCAGGGCGATCCGGCGACCGCCCGCGACGGTCGGACTCCAGTCGACGGGGACGCCGCGCACGAACAAGTCGGCGGCCGAGCGGTAGAACCGGTCGAGCCCGCCCTCGCCCCGGCGGAGCGATCCCACCACCACGGCGTCGTCACCGAGGGTCTCGGCGAGCGCGACCGTGAGCACGGGGTGCGCGCTCACCTCCACGAACACGTCGAAGCCCGCCGCGCCAAGGGATTCCGCCGTCTCCTGGAAGCGCACGGTCTCCCGCAGGTTGCGGTACCAGTACTCGGCGTCCGCGGTGTCGACGACGTCGCCGGTCACCGTGGAGTGCCATGGGATCGTCGGGGTCAGGGGTGCGAGCGGGGCGAGGTCGCGGAGGATCTCGTCGCGGATCGACTCGACGTGCGCGGAGTGCGAGGCGTAGTCGACCGGGATCCGGCGCACCCGCACGCCGTCGGCCGTGAGGTCGTCGAACAGCCGGTCCAGGTCCTCGACCGCGCCGGAGACGACCACCGAGGACGGCCCGTTGACCGCCGCGACGGACACGCCGCGCCCGGTGACCAGCTCGGCGGGCAACGGCACCGACAGCATCCCGCCGCGGCCGCTGAGCGCCACGATCGCCTTGCTGCGCAACGAGACCACCCGTGCGGCGTCGCGCAGCGTCAGCGCTCCGGCCACGTGGGCGGCGGCGATCTCGCCCTGCGAGTGGCCGATGACCGCGTCGGGCACGACGCCCAGCGACCGCCACAGCGCGGCCAGCGACACCATCACCGCCCACAGCGCGGGCTGCACCACGTCCACCCGCGCCAACGCGACCTCGTCGTCCAGCACTTCGAGCAACGACCAGTCCACGAACTCCGCCAAGGCGTCCGCGCACTCGGCCATCGACGCCGCGAACACCGGCGACGACTCCAGCAGTTCCCGCGCCATCCCCGTCCACTGCGACCCCTGGCCGGGGAACACGAACGCCGTGCGCCCGCGCGGACCCGCCGAGCCCATTACCGGGTCGTGGTCGCCCACCAGCACCGCGCGGTGCGCGAAGAGCGTGCGGGTCGTGAGCAGTGAGTGGCCCACGTCGACCGGCCGCGCGTCGGCCGTGGCCGCCCGCAGGCGGTCCACCTGGTCCGCGACCGCGTTCGGCGTGGCGCCGGACACCACGAGCGGCACGACCGCCGGTCCCTCGGTGTCGACCGGGGGCTCCACGGGTGGCGCGGCCTCCAGGATCGCGTGCGCGTTGGTGCCGCTGACACCGAACCCCGACACGCCCGCGCGCCGCGGCCGTCCCGTCTCCGGCCACGGCCGGTCCTCGGTGACGAGTTCCACCGCGCCCGCCGTCCAGTCCACGTGCGGGGACGGGGCCGAGACGTGCAGCGTGCGGGGCAGCACCCCGTGCCGCATCGCCTCGACCATCTTGATCACCCCCGCCACGCCCGCGGCGGCCTGGGAGTGCCCGATGTTCGACTTGATCGACCCCAGCAGCAACGGCCGTTCGCGGTCCTGGCCGTAGGTCGCCAACAACGCCTGCGCCTCGATCGGGTCACCGAGCCTCGTCCCGGTCCCGTGCGCCTCCACCGCGTCCACGTCCGCAGTGGACAGTCCGGCAACGGCCAGCGCCTCGCGGATCACCCGCTGCTGGGACGGACCGTTCGGCGCGGTCAGGCCGTTGGACGCCCCGTCCTGGTTCACCGCGGTCCCGCGCACCACGGCCAGCACCTCGTGCCCGTCCCGGCGGGCGGTGGACAGCCGGGTCAGCAGCAGCATGCCCACGCCCTCGCCCCACCCGGTGCCGTCGGCGTCGGCGGAGAACGACCGGCAGCGGCCGTCCGGGGAGAGCCCGCGCTTGCGGCTGAACTCGACGAACACGCCGGGGCCCGACATCACCGTCGCGCCGCCCGCCAACGCCAGGTCGCACTCCCCCTCGCGCAGCGACCGGACCGCCAGGTGCAGGGCGACCAGCGCGGACGAGCACGCGGTGTCCAGCGTGATCGCGGGCCCCTCCAGGCCGAGGGTGTAGGCGACGCGACCGGACGCCACGCTGCTCAGCGCCCCGGTCAGCGCGTACCCCTCGACCTCGGCGGGCGCGTGGTGCCAGTGCTGCTGGTAGTCCTGGTAGGCGATCCCGGTGAACACGCCGGTCCGGGTGCCGCGCAGGGCGAGCGGGTCGACGCGCGCCCGTTCCACGGCCTCCCAGGCGGTTTCCAGCAGCAGCCGCTGCTGCGGGTCCATCGCGAGCGCCTCGCGCGGTGACACGCCGAAGAAGTCGGCGTCGAACTCGGCCGCGCCGTACAGGAACCCGCCGCGCGCGGCCGTGGACTTGCCCGAGGCGGCCGGGTCGGGGTCGTGCAGGTCGGGGTCCCAGCCCCGGTCGGTCGGGAAGTCGCCGATGGCGTCCACGCCGTCGGCGACCAGCCGCCACAGGTCCTCCGGGGAGTGCTCCCCGGCGGGGAACCGGGACGCGATGCCGATGTTCA
>NZ_JBHYHC010000272.1:0-3888 GCF_042738955.1 Umezawaea sp. NPDC059074 | reverse complement strand
GGGTCGTACTGCGTCCGGGCCGGGGCGGGCGCGGTCCTGAAGGTGGTCGCCCCTGGCCACGACGCCGCCGCGCAGATCCGGACCCTTCGGGCCGCTGACGGGCGCGGGTACGTTCGGCTGCTGGCGTCGTCGGGGGACGCGCTGCTGCTGGAGGCACTCGGGTCGCCGTTGGCGCTGGGCCCGGAGTCCTGCCTCCCTTTGTTGGCCAGGTTGCTGCGCCGGGCCTGGCTGCCACCGGCCGAGCCACCGCTGGCCAACGCCGTGATGCTGGCCGAGTTGGTGGAGTCGTTGTGGCACAAGAACGGCCGACCGTGCTCGCAGGAGGCCTACTCGCAGGCGATGCGCTACGCGGAACGCCGCTCGGTGCCCAGCGCTCCTCCGGTCCTGGTCCACGGGGATCCGCATCCGGGGAACGTGCTCCAGGTCCTCGTGCCACGGCCGGGGACCGAATCCGGGTACGTGTTCGTCGACCCGTCGGGCTTCGTCGCCGATCCCGCGTACGACCTGGGGATCGTCCTGCGCGACTGGTGCTCCCAGCTCTTGGCCGCCCCCGACCCCGTCGCCCTGGCTCGTGGCTACTGCGCTTCGCTGGCGTCGTCGTCGGGGCTGTCGGCCACCGCCATCTGGGAGTGGGGGTTCATCGAGCGGGTGTCGACCGGGCTGTTCCTGACAGACTTCGCGGGGCCCGCGGGAGAGCCGTTCCTGCGAACCGCCGAGCTGCTGGTCGGGTGACGGTCTTCCGGCGTGCCCCGGCACGCCGGTGGGAGACTGTCCGGGTGAACACGACTCCTTGGAAACCCGGCTCCGCCACCGGTATCGGATCGTTGCCCGGCACGGATCCGCGTGAGGCGTCCCGGATCGTGCTCGGTGAGTTGCCGTTGTTGCCGCACCTGCCCGAACTGCCCGATCGTGGTGTCGGGGCCGACATCATCGGGCGTACCGCTGGGCTGCTCGTGGACATTCCCATCGAGGTGGTTCCGTCCGGGTATCGGGTTACCGCGCACCAGGGGCGGGACCACCGTCGTGCCACCGATCTGATGGCCTACGACCTCGACGCGTTCGAGGAGGCCGTCCAGTCGGTGAACCTGCGGCCCGAGGTGGTGAAGATCCAGATCGCTGGGCCGTGGACGCTCATGTCGAACATCGAGCTGGTGCGCGGCCACCGGGTGCTGACCGATCCCGGTGCGGTGAAGGAGTTCACGCAGTCGCTCGCCGAGGGGCTTCGGCAGCACATCGCGGAGGTCAAGAAGCGGACCGGGGCGCAGGTCGTCGTGCAGCTGGACGAGCCCGGTGTGCCCGCAGTCCTCGGAGGTCTGCTGCCCACGCCGTCGAAGCTCGGGACCGTTCGCGCTGTGCCCGAGCCCGACGCGCGGGACGTGCTGGCCGAGATCATCGACGTGGCCGGGCCCGGTGCGATCGTGCACTGCTGTGCGCCCAAGCCGCCGGTAACGCTGTTTCGGGAAGCTGGGGCCACAGCGGTCGCGCTGGACGTCGAGCTGTTGCGCGGTGCTGGTCGGGAGATGGCCGATCAGCTCGGGGAGGCGTGGCAAGCAGGCACTTCGCTGTGGTTGGGACTGGTGCCCAGCGTGGATCCGGACATAAAGGTCGATCTTCGCAGTCTGGCCCGGCCCGCGTTGGAGTTGGCCGATCGGCTCGGGTTCTCCCGCGAGGTGCTCACGCGGCAGGCGCTACCCACTCCCACCTGCGGAATGGCGGGCGCGTCCGATCGGTGGGTTCGGCGAGCGCTCTCCCTGACGCGCGATCTCGGCAAGGCTTTTCTGGAGCCCCCCGAGGACTGGTGACCCGCGCGACCGGCGGCTACTGTTCCCCCCTAATTAGGCAACCTTCTTAACCATGGGCCACCGCCGCCGGTCCGAGTAGGAGTCATCCATGCGATTCGCGCTCGCCCTCGCCTCGGCGGTGGTGGTCACCGGACTGGTCGCGGTCCCCGCGCAGGCGGCGGCCGCCGGCCAGATCCGGGTCGACCAGATCGGGTACGGCTCCACCGAGAGCAAGCAGGCCTACCTCCTCGCGCCGACCGCCGCCGACGCCACGTTCACCGTCGTGGACAGCTCGGGTCGGTCGGTGCTGACCGGGAAGGTCGGCGCTTCCCGCGGTGGCTGGAACGCCGGGTACGCCGCCGTGCAGCCGATCGACTTCAGCAAGGTGACCAGGAAGGGCACCTACCGGATCAAGGTGGGCGCCGCCACGTCGCCCAGCTTCAAGATCGACGACGTCGACGACCTCTACACGCCGTTGGCGGCCAAGAACGTCCAGTTCTTCCAGGCCCAGCGGGACGGCGCGAACGTCATCCCCGGTCTGCTGAACCGGAAGCCGTCGCACCTCACCGACCGCAGCGCCTACGTCTACGACACCCCCGTGTTCAAGGGCGAGGGCGGCGACGAGGTGGCCGAGCCGTTGAAGCGGATCGGCGGGCCGGTCGACGTCGAGGGCGGCTGGTTCGACGCGGGCGACTTCGTGAAGTTCACCCACGCCACCTCGTACTCGCTGGCGGAACTGCTCTACGCGCAGCGCGTGGACTCGAACCCGGCGCTGGACGCGGAGACGAAGTTCGGGCTGAAGTGGCTCGACAAGGCGTGGGACAGCAAGAACAAGACGCTCATCGCGCAGGTCGGCATCGGCACCGGCAGCGAGGAGCACGGTTTCGTCGGCGACCACGACGTGTGGCGGCTGCCGGAGGCCGACGACAAGCTCAACGTGAAGCCAGGGGACCTGGAGTACTTCATCAAGCACCGGCCCGTGTTCCGGGCCGCGAAGCCGGGCGAGAAGATCAGCCCGAACCTCGCCGGGCGGGTGTCGGCCGCGTTCGCGCTGGCCGCGCAGGTCGAGGCGAAGCGGAACCCCGCGCTGGCGTGCAAGTACCTGGAGGAAGCCGCGTCCGTGTTCGCGCTGGCCAAGACCACGGACGTCGGCGAACTGGTGACGGCGTTCCCGCACGCCTACTACCCCGAGGACTCGTGGGCCGACGACCTGGAGTTCGGCGCGACCCAGCTCGCGCTGGCGGGCAAGGCCCTCGGCGACCGCCGCGCGGCCGGGTGGGCGACGGCCGCGACGCACTGGGCCAAGGAGTACCTGGCCAGCGGCGACGCGGACACGCTGAACCTGTACAACACCAGCGCGTTGGCGCACGCGGACCTAGTGCGCGTGCTGCGCGCGGGCGGGGTGCGCAACGCCGAGGTCACCGAGGCGCAGCTCGTGGGCGACCTCAAGCGGCAGCTCCAGCACGGGGCCGACGCGTCGGCGACCAGCCCGTTCCGGACGGCCGTGGACGTGACGCAGTTCGACGCGGCCCCGCGCAGCTTCGGCTACGTGGCCACGGCCAAGCTGTACCGCGGCCTCACCGGTGACAGGACGTTCGACGCGTTCGGCACGCAGCAGCGGGACTTCACGCTGGGCTCCAACGCGTGGGGGACGACGTTGATGATCGGCGTCGGCAGCACGTTCCCGAACTGCCCGCAGCACCAGGCCGCCAACCTCTCCGGCGACTTGAACGGCGGCCGCAAGGTCCTCGTCGGCGCGGTCGTCAACGGCCCCAACGGCGCGGACCTGTTCTCCGACCTCGGCGAGATGCCCGCGGGCTCCGACCCGTGCACGAAGGACTACACCAAGCAGTTCGACTCGGCGACGTCCGTGTTCGCCGACGACCTGCGCTCGTGGCCCAGCTCCGAACCGGCCATCGACTTCACCTCGATGGCGTCCCTCGCGTTCACGCTGACCGCCCAGGGCTGACCTTCCCGGTGAGGTGGGGGCGGCCCCGCGGCCCCCCCACGACGTCAAGGCCAACACACCCCCCCCCGGGTTTTGGGGGGCCGACGACCCCCCCCGGATGAGAGAAAAGTGTGGGGGGGCCCCCAACCCCACCAACCC
>NZ_JBHYHC010000271.1:0-3973 GCF_042738955.1 Umezawaea sp. NPDC059074 | reverse complement strand
TGGAGATCGGGCAGGGCTTTGGGGCACTGCCTTTTGGCCCGATCAAGGGGCAAATCTAGGGGCCCCAAATCAAATCGGACACAGCACGCTGGGAGTCGAAGCCGCTAGGCGGCCCAGCTGGAAGCTGTAGCGGCCCGACCCCTGACGCCTACTTGCCAGTGAATCGGGCCGTGCGCTTCTCCACGAATGCGGCCACCGCCTCGCGGTGGTCTGAGGTAGCGCCTGCTTCGGCCTGCGTGCGGGCCTCCACCTCAAGCGTGTCGTCCAAGGTGCCACCAGAGCCAACCGCCAGTGCTTCCTTGATCTTCGCGTAGGCCGTCGTCGGGCCCGCCGCGAGTCGTCGTGCCAACGCTTGCGCCGTGGCGAGGGCTTCGCCGTCCGGGACCACCTGGCCGACCATCCCGACCCTCAACGCGTCCTCGGCGTCGACCGGCTGGGCGAGGAGCATCATTTCCATGGCTCGGCCGTGGCCGATGAGCCTGGGCAGGGTCCATGCCGCGCCCGAGTCCGACGTCAGGCCCACGTTCGCGAATGCCATGAGGAACTTCGCCGATGCCGCCGCCACTCGCAGGTCGCACGCGTAGGCGATGGACGCGCCCGCGCCCGCCGCTGTGCCGTTGACGGCCGCGATCACCGGCTTCGGCATTCCGATGATCGCCTTGATCAGCGGGTTGTAGTGGAGTTCGACGGTGTTCAGGGGGGCGGGGTCGCCTGCCTGGAGGAGGGCGATGTGTTCCTTCAGGTCCTGGCCCGCGCAGAACGCCTTGCCCGCGCCGGTGATGACCACGGCGCGGACCGACTCGTCCTTGGCGGTTTCCTGGATCGCGGCCAGGAAGGTCTCCTTCAGCGACACCGTGAACGAGTTGAACGCCTCCGGGCGGTTCAGCGTGAACGTTCGCACACCGTCTGCGTCGTCGATGAGGAGTTCGGGCACGGCGGGGACCTCCAAGAGCGGTCGAGGGCAGTCGGGAGCAGTCGCGGGTGGTTCGGTGACTGCCTAAGCAGTGGACTCGCTAGCAGTGGACTCGTTCCGTGCCGGCTTGTCCAGGCAGTCGTCCACGAACCGCTCCACGGAGTGGGCCAGGCGGGCGGTGTGGTGGTCGAAGAAGTCGGCCGCGCCGGTGCCCGGCCAGTCGGCGGGCAGCAGTTCCAGAGGTAGGCCGGGATCCCGGAACAGGAACTTGCGCCACGCGTGCAGCAGGCGCTGGGACGCGGCGAACGCCTCGGGGGCGGACGAACCGTCCACACCGGACATCACCGGGCGCCACTCCGCGACGAACGCCGCGTAGTCCCGGCCGAGCGCCGCGAGGTCCCACGCGCGGGCGGCCAGCTCGCCGTCCTGGCCCTCGTGTCCGCCGTGGAACGTGCTCGCCGCCACGTCCTCGGCCGCCAGGACGTCGGCCAGTTCGGGGGAGGGGCGGGGTGCGATCCACGTCACGGGACCCAACGCGCCGTAGCCGAGCAGTTGCAGCGAGCCCGCCAACCGCTCCCGCGACTCGCGCCCCGGAAGCTCCTCCAGCACCACGACGTGCCACCGACCGTCCCACGTGGACGGCCGCGTCCGGTAGATCCTCGCGGCCGCCTCGTCAAGCCGCCGTTCGGCCCTGGGGGTCATGGCGTAGCCGGGGCCATCTGCCAACCGCACCGGGTGCAGCCACCCCTGGCGAACGGTTCGGGACACCGCCGTGCGCACGGCGGGCGCGGCGAAGTCCAGTGGCTCCAGCAACCGCACCAGGGCGGCGATGGTCGCGGCGCCACCGCGTTCACGCAGGTGGCCGCCGTAGACGTCGAACAACGCGGAACGGGCTCGCACGACGGTCGAGTCTGGCAGGCCCGACCCCGGACGACCAGGGCGGGCCGTCGGGCCGTGACGCGCCGGATCCGGTGACCCGCTGACGGGGGACGGATCACGAACCGGTGACGGTGATCGACTTCCCGGAAACCCTTCGCAGCACGGCGATCCAGCCCCTGAACAGGCACAAGTCAAGATCGACAATTCGTCACCGGAACCACTGAAAGATCGGTTCGGTTTCGCGGCTGAGTCCGGATAGGGGAGAATGGACGCGGATCCGGCCGGGTTTCGCGAACCAGGTCGGACGGGGAAGGGTTTTGACGGAGGGAGCACGCTATGGCGGCCATGAAGCCCCGGACCGGCGACGGTCCCCTCGAGGTCACCAAGGAGGGGCGCGGCATCGTGATGCGCGTTCCGCTCGAGGGTGGTGGGCGCCTCGTCGTCGAGATGTCGGCGGAGGAGGCCAGCGCCCTGGGCGATGCCTTGAAGGCGGCCGTTGGCTGATCCCAGCCTCGAGAAGCCTCGAAGCCCCGGTTTCCACTGTGGAACCGGGGCCTCACTTCGTTGTGATCCCGCATACACCGTTGACTGAGGAGGACCGCCGTGCGCACGCCCGTGCCCACCGCACTCGTGGAGGTCGAGGTCGCCGACGCGCCACGACGAGGCGTCCCGAAGGTGCTCCTGACACCCAACGCCGATCCGGGCGAGACCAAGCGAGACAACAGCGGCCACGGTGACAGCGGTGACGGCGGTGACGCCTGGGAGTGCGGTGTCGGCACCGGCGACCCGCTCACGTGGCGGACAGCGGGCGCGAAGCTGATCCGAGCCCTGAACGAGGCCGACGCGGCCCAGTCCTACGACGTGGTCCTCCCTCACGACACCGACGCGGAACGCATCCGCGCCCTCGTACTGGGCCTGGCCTTGGGCGGCTACCGCTTCAAGGTGACGGCGGAAACCCCACCACCTCGAATCCGCTCGGTGCGCCTCATTGCGGCAGACCCCGGCTACGCAGACGTCTTGGCCGCCGAGGCAGCGCGTGCCTACGACTCCGCGTTGGCGACGGCGTTCAGCCGAGACCTGGCGAACATGCCGTCAAACGTGAAAGACCCGCAGTGGCTAGCCTCGACCGCCGCGAAGGCCGCCGGAAAGATCCCAGGCCTCCACGCCGTGGTCCGAGACGAGAAGTGGCTCACCGAGCAAGGCTTCGGCGGAGTACTGGCGGTGGGCGGCGGCTCCACGAGGGGCCCACGCCTGCTGGAACTGTCCTGGCAACCCCGCGAGGTAGCAGGACAGGCCCCCCACGTGGTCCTGATCGGCAAGGGCATCACCTTCGACACCGGCGGCATCTCGATCAAGCCGGCAGACGGCATGCACCTGATGCGCACCGACATGTCCGGCGGCGCGGCAGTCATCTCCGCAATGCTCTCCATCGCCAGGCGAGGCCTACCGGTCCGAGTAACCGGCCTGGTGCCGTGTGCAGAGAACCACGTTTCCGGCTCGGCCTACCGCCCAGGCGACATCGTCCGCCACTACGGCGGAACGACCACGGAGATCACCAACACCGACGCCGAGGGCCGAATCGTCCTGGCAGACGCACTCGCCTACGCGGTAAAAACCCTGAACCCCGACGTACTGGTCGACGTAGCCACCCTGACCGGCGCGATGAAGGTAAGCCTGGGCCTGCGCACAGGCGGCTTGTTCGCAACATCAGACGACTTGGCCGCACGTGTCACCGCAGCGGGTCGCAAAGCAGGCGAGAACTGGTGGCGAATGCCACTACTGGAAGACCACGCAGACGCCGTGAAGTCCGATGTGGCCGACGTCAGGCAATGCCCACCAGGCCCAGGCGGAATCACAGCAGCACTCTTCCTGAAGACCTTCACGGCAAACCTCCCCTGGGCCCACCTCGACATCGCAGGCCCAGCCCGCTCAGAAACCGAATACGACGAGGTAGTGCCAGGCGCGACCGGATTCGCAGCCAGGACACTGATCGACCTAGTGGACAGCTACACCCACTAGGCCAAGCCCTGGAAGCTCTATCTGCCGGCGAGTCCCGGTCGGCCATGGCTGCCTACCCACAACGGCAGCCTTGGCCAGCGGCCCCCGGCCCAGACTCAACCCCGTGACCAACCTGCTCCAAATCTAAATTGCACCGTTCGGAACTGCTCTCTCTATCTTCCG
>NZ_JBHYHC010000270.1:0-4161 GCF_042738955.1 Umezawaea sp. NPDC059074 | reverse complement strand
CGGGGGGCCCGCGGTGGGGGGGGGTGGCCAAATTCCCGTGTTCGGGGGGGCTACCGCAACGGGGCCGTGCGCACCCCCACGCCTACCAGGGTCCGGTTCGTCGCGCACGGCATCGGCGCGGCGTACTAGCCCTGGGGCTGGGCGTCACCGTGGTCGGGGTCGAACTGGGCCAGTGAGGCCGCGGTCGCGGCGGCGATCTCCTCCGCGGTCGCGGTGCCGGAGACTTCGGCGGCGGTCGCCCAGGCGTGCACCGACTGGCGGGAGAACTCCTGGCCTTCCGGGGAGTTGGCGGCGGCGACCGGGTCGTCGGCGATCTCGCCAGCGAGGAACAACGCCAAGGCCAGGAACGCGCCGTCCCAGCCAGGGCCGACGTAGAGCGCGCCCGCGCCGCTACCCGCGAACTCGACGGGAACGGTGTGGTCGAGTTCGAGCACGGTGTCGTCGTCGCCGTCCGACGACAAGCGCAGTTCGACCACGCTGGTCGGACCGCCGAAGGTGACCTTGAGCAGACGAGGAGGTTCGCACGTCAGGATGTCGCCACCCGCGTTGCCTTCGAGTTGGAAGGAGCCGCCGACGCGGAGGTCTCCGCTGAGCGGGAGGAACCAGCGCTTCACGCGGTCGGGGTCGGTCAGCGCGTCCCAAACGTCGTCGATCGCCGCGTCGTAGGAACGGCGGAGCAGGACGCTGACCAGTTCGCCGCTCTCGGCCGGGCGCTTGCCGACCTCGCGGTGGATCGCCTTCAACTGGGCGGCGATGTCGATCATCTGGGAGGCCTTTCGTTGCCGAGGGTGGCTGTCCGCGGCAATTACACAGGCTCCACTTAGATAAGTAAAGGCTTAAGTTGGAGGGAGGTGAGCGGATCTCGAGTTCATGACCGCATGGGCGCAATGCGCCCTGAAGACTCGCGATGCGGGAGGCCGGCGAGGTGGCCCAGCCTGCCGCAGACCTTGGCGCGCGGGCACTGAGACGCCCCGACGGCTCAGGGCAAGGCGGCACACGCCTGAGCGCGAAGTCCTGCGGGAGAAAGCCACTGCGCGACCGAGTTCCGTGGACCCCAGAGAGCAGGGGGCTCCACTGCGCGCGGACGTACCGGAGGCGCTGGGGAACTAGATCACCGCCGCGAGACCGAGAGGTCCAGAGGTCCGACAGAGGTCACCGCCGGGCGGCCGGCAGGTCCAGAGGTCCGATGGAAGGCACCGCCGGGTGGAGGGGGCGATCTAGAGACCCTGGTCGTGGGGTGTGGCGAGGTCCTTGGCATGGGCTTCGCAGGTGCGGGCTTCGCTGGCAAAGTCGGCGATGAAGTGGGCGAACTGGGCTGCGCGGGCGGCGAATGCGGTGGCGTCCTCGACGGTGGTGGCCGTGGTGACGTTGGTGGCTGCTGTGGTGACGTAGTCGAGGGTGAAGGTCGCCAGGTCGGCGTAGGCGGTGGCGTCCTTTGCCCAGCCTGCAGCGGTGTCGGCTGCCCAGGCCTTGTCCTGGTTGGCGGGGTCTGCGGTAGCTGCCGCGCGGGCGGCGCGGGCCCACTCGGTCGCGGCGAGGCCTGAGGCGACCGCTGTCTGCTGGTCGGCGGTGGCGGTTCGGGCGGATTCGGCTGCCTGTTCGGCGGGGGTCGTCGTGGTGGAGGTGGTCGACGTTCCCATGGTGTCGGCTGCTGCGACGGGGACGATCCCCCATGTCACCGCGGCGGCTAGTGCGAGTACCCCTGCGATCCGTGCTGTCCCCATGAAATCGACCGTACCGAAAGTCAGGCTTGGTCCGCCGCGGCGATGTCCTGGATGACGTTGCACGGTGCCGTGGGGTCGAGCGAGTCGAGGCGGAGGGCGGAGCGCTGCATGAGGCAGCGCAGGGAGTTGCGGTCGACCTCGTCCAACTCCTGGAGCACGAAGTCCTGGGCGCGGAGGATCAGGGCGCGCAGCTCTTCCAGGCGTTCGACGCCCTTCTCGGTGGCGACGACCTGGCGGCTGCGGCGGTCGGCCGGGTCGGGGCGGCGGGTGAGGAGGCCTTCCCGTTCGAGGTCGTCGAGCAGGTAGGTCATGACCGTGCGGTCGATGCCGATCTCCTGGGCGATCACGCTCTGGCTCACCGGGGGCTGACGGGTCGACGCCTCGAGCACCTGGTGGCCGCGTGGGCCGCCGGGGAGGGTGCCCGTGGCCTCGTTGGCCGCCTTCAGGTAAGCGCGGAACACGACACCGAGCGCCCAGCCGAAGTCGCGGCGAAGGGTGTCTCCCTCAACCAGCTCGTGAGAACGGGCCATCTCCATAACCGCAGCTTACACCGCATGTAGTCGTCCGGGCATATTTTCGAGTTGACAGATGTTCTGCTGAGCAGACTATATTCGGGACAACGCACTTGAGGGAGGCAGGACATGTCGGACCACGCCGAGAACGGCGGGTGGGTCACTCGCCGGACCGGGCTGGTCCCGAGTGCCGCTCCGAGGACGCGTAGCAGCGCGAAGTCGGTGTTGCGGGAGGACACGCGGCCGACCGCGCCGGAGCCGGACGACGACGTCAGGTTCACCAGGCGTGGGCTGAGCGCGGGTCACCACCTGATCGCCGTGCACGACCACTACCGCGCCGAACTGGCGAAGGTGCGGCAGATCCTGCGGCGCGTCACGAGTGGCGAGACCGGGATCGGGGCGGCGAGGGGCGAGCTGAACTGGCTCACCATCCGGACCACCAACTGGACCCTGCACGGCGCGTGCCAGGCGCAGTGCGTCTCGCTCACCCAGCACCACGGCATGGAGACCAGCCAGATCTTCCCCCACCTGCGACGCAGCCAGCGCGACCTGGCCGCGGTCCTCGACCGCCTGACCGAGGAGCACCACTCGATCCACACCGTGCTGGAGGGCGTCGACGCGGCGCTCGTCCACCTGGCGGGCGACCCCACCGACTTCGGTCCCATCACCGAGGCCGTGGACCTGCTCACCGACACGTTGCTGTCGCACTTCGCCTACGAGGAGCGCGAGCTCGTGGCACCCCTTTCCCGTCACGGATTCTTCCCCGGCCAGCTCTGACGGCCGGGGGTCACACAACAGGAGCAGAAACACCATGAGCAGGCTGTTCGAAGAGACCACCGTCGGCACCGTGAAGACCGCCAACCGGATCGCCATGGCCCCGATGACGCGGAGCCGCGCCACCCGCGAGGGCCACGCCACCGAGCTGATGGCCGAGTACTACAACCAGCGGTCCACCGCGGCGCTGATCATCACCGAGGGCATCCAGCCGAGCATCACCGGGCAGGGCTACACGAACACCCCCGGTCTGCACACCGACGAGCAGGTCGAGAGCTGGAAGCCGGTCGTCAAGTCCGCCAAGGCCAACGGCGCCGCGTTCTACGCGCAGATCCTGCACACCGGTCGCGTCGGCCACCCGGACACCAACGGCGAGACGCCGGTGGCGCCGTCTGCGGTGAAGCTGGACGGCCAGACCTTCAGCTACACGGGCATGCAGGACTTCGTGACCCCGCGCGAGCTGACGCACGACGAGATCCTCAAGACCATCGAGGACCACGTGACCGCGGCCCGCAACGCCGTCGCGGCCGGGTTCGACGGCATCGAGATCCACGGCGCCAACGGCTACCTGACCCAGCAGTTCCTGTCGTCCAACGTGAACCTGCGGACCGACGAGTGGGGCGGCTCGGTCCAGGGCCGCATCAAGTTCGCGGTCGAGGTCGTCCGCGCGGTGGCCGACGCCATCGGCCCGGAGCGGACCGCGCTGCGCATCTCCCCCGCGAACCCCACCCAGGGCATCGAGGAGGACGACTCGCGTGAGCTGTACCTCGCGCTGATCAACGCGCTGAGCGACCTGCCGTTGGCCTACCTGCACATCATGGAGGTCCCCGGCACGCGCGAGCTGACCAAGGAACTGCGCGCCGCGTGGCCGCACACGCTCGTGCTCAACCCGCACCGCGACGCCGAGCGCCGCCAGCCGCACGAGGCGGCCCAGGACGCGCTGGAGGACGTCGGCCCCGAGCTCGTCGCCTTCGGCTCCTCCTACCTCGCGAACCCGGACCTCCCGGCCCGGCTCGCGGCGCAGGGCCCGTACGAGACCCCGGACCCCGCCACCTTCTACGGCGGCGACCACACCGGCTACCTCGACTACCCGACGCTCAAGGCCTGACGCCTCCACCTCAGCGGCCCTCGACGACCACATGGTCGTCGAG
>NZ_JBHYHC010000269.1:0-4238 GCF_042738955.1 Umezawaea sp. NPDC059074 | reverse complement strand
GAGACAGCCCCCTATTCCGTGCGCCTAGCCGAGGTTGTTCGTGCCGAACGTGTCGCAGCGGGCCGGGTCGCCGGAGTCGTACCCGGCGCGGTACCACTTCTGCCGCTGGGCCGAGGAGCCGTGGCTGAACTTGGTGGTGTCGACGCTGCCGCCGCCCAGGTTCTTCTGGATGTAGTCGTCGCCGATGCGGCTGGCGGCGTCCAGGGCGGCGTTCACGTCCGCGTCGGTCACCCCGGTGATCAACGGCTTGCCGGACGCCGTGGGGACGCTGGTGGCGTGGTTCGCCCACGCCCCGGCGTAGCAGTCGGCCTGGAGTTCGAGCCGCACCGAGTCGGACTGCGGCCCGGTGCCCTGCTTCACCCGGCCGGACGTGCCGAGCAGGTTCTGCACGTGGTGCCCGTACTCGTGGGCCAGCACGTACGCCTCGACGAACGGGCCGCCGGTCGCGCCGAACGTCGTCTTCAACTCCTGGAAGAACGCGAGGTCGATGTACACCTCGGAGTCCGCCGGGCAGTAGAACGGCCCCGCGGCGGACGTGGCGCTGCCGCAGCCGCCGGTGTTGACGCCGCCCTCGAAGAAGTTCGTCTTGATCGGCTTGTAGGTGTTGCCGGAGCGGGCGAACTGGTCGCTCCAGTACGCCTGGATCGAGTTGATGAACGCCACGGCCCGGCAGTCGTCCTCGCGGTTCGCGTCCGCGCCCGTCTTGCACTTCTCGCGGATCGCGGCCGAGTCGACCTGCTGGTTCTGCCCCACGTCCCCGAACCCGGACCCGGACGGCAGCTGGAAGCCGCCACCCCCGCCGCCACCGGCGAACTGGGACAGCAGGAAGTAGATGACCAGGCCCACGATGCCCAGGCCACCGCCGCCGAGGGCGACGCGGCCACCGACACCACCACCGCCACCGCCGCGCTGGTCGTCGATCTGGGACGTGTCGAGTTCGGCATCCTCGTTGAACTGCACCGCGTGTCCTCCCGCCAAGACCCTTTGGCGGCACACGATAGCCCCGCGCAGGCACGCCTGCGGATTACGCACGCCTGGGTGCGGAGCCCGACGTCGGGGCACCGCACCCAGGCATTACTCGGTGGAAATGACGATCGCCGTCATCGCGAGGTTGGCGTGGAGCGCGACCGGTCCGCTCCTGAGAGGGAACCGACGTCGAGCTCAACAGCGTCGACGTGCGCGGATGACACCGGTGGCGCCTGCGCACCCGATACCTGGCTTTCGCTGCTCGCGTATCGCGGCCGGATCGTGAATTCAGCTCCGGTCGTGGGGATGCAGCGGACGACGAGCATCACTGGTGAGAGTTACCTGCATAGCACCACCTAACCCCTTCCGGGAGCGCCACCGCACATAACTTTCCGGATTCTCCGGTGGTCTTGTCCCTGCTTCGACTATGCGCTTGATCAGCCCGAACCACAACAGTTCACGGCGTTCCGGAAGTGGTGAAACTTTCCATCACCACAAGGGTGAGCGGAGCGCGAACAATGGTCGCGCAGAGCGATCGCCAACGTGAAAGATCATAACGAAGAATAGGTCTGACCGACTTTTTCCCACCTGCGGACGTGGTCACGGCGATCATCGGGGCGCGAATGAGACGACGAATGAGACGACGACGCAACAGGGGCGGGGCACCAGCCGGTGGCCCGCCCCTGTTCGTGCTGGTCTGACTTGCGGAAGCGGAGGGATTTGAACCCCCGGACGGTTTCCCGTCTTCCGCTTTCAAGGCGGATGCATTCGGCCGCTCTGCCACGCTTCCCTACGCGGTGAGGTTACCCGTCCAGCGACCGCAGGTGTGCCTTGACCCGGTCGAACACCTTGGCCAGCACCTCCTGCTCGTCGGGCGTCAGCAGGTCGATCATGTGGTCGCGCACGCCGTTGACGTGGGTCGGCGCGGCGGCCTCCAGGGTGCGCAGGCCGCGCTCGGTCAGCTCGGCGAGGACGCCGCGGCCGTCCTGGTCGCACTCGCGGCGGCGCAGGAGGCCTTCGCGCTCCATCCGGGCGACCTGGTGGGAGACGCGGCTCTTCGACGAGGCCACGTCCTCGGCCAGTTGGGACATGCGCATGGCGCTCCCCGGCTGTTCGGAGAGCCGAACCATCAGTTCGTAGTCGGCCAGCGACAGGCGGTGACCGGTCTGCAGCTCGCGGTGCAGGCGGTCCTCCAGCATGGCCGCCGCGGTCACGTAGTTGCGCCACGCCCGCATCTCGTCCTGATCGAGCCAACGCGGCTCCTGCCCGGCATCCGTCACGCCCACCAGGTTAATCCCGTGAGGACGTGACATCTCCATTCACCGACGATCGCCTTTCGCATCTGGTTTCCGTGAGCTGGGCGAGGCAAACTCCAGCGCCGTAGCGCGCCTGCCTACTCGGGCGCCGAGCAGGAGGAAACATGAGTTCGTTCAGACGGACCGCCGCGCTCGTGGCGACCGCCGGGGTTGGACTGGCGATCACGTTCGCAGGCAGCCCGGCCCAGGCCGATGTCGACGCCCAGCGCGCTCAGCGCACGGTGGACGTCCGCCTGATCGGCATCAACGACCTGCACGGCAACATCGAGCCGCCGACCGGCTCGTCCGGCCGTGTGACGTTGGCCGATGGCACCACGGTGAACGCCGGTGGCGCCGCGTACAACGCGACGCACATCAAGAACCTGCGCGCGCAGGTCAAGAACTCGGTGGTGGTCGGGCAGGGCGACCTGATCGGCGCGTCGCCGATCGTGTCGGCGCTGTTCCACGACGAGCCGACGATCGACATCCTGAACAAGGTCGGGCTGGAGACGACCGCCGCGGGCAACCACGAGTTCGACGAGGGCTACAAGGAGCTGCTGCGCATCCAGCAGGGCGGCTGCCACCCCGTCGACGGCTGCCAGTTCAACCCGACCTACACCGGCGCGAAGTTCCCGATCCTGGGCGCGAACGTGACCAAGGTGAAGACCGGGCTGCCCGCGCTGCCGCCGTTCTGGGTGGAGATCCGCGACGGCATCCCGATCGGCTTCATCGGCATGCCGCTGAAGGACGTGCCGATCCTGGTCGACCCGAACGGCATCAAGGAACTGCAGTTCGGCGACGAGATCAAGGCCGCGAACAAGTACGCGGACCTGCTGAACCTGATCGGCATCAAGTCCATCGTGCTGCTCGTGCACCAGGGCGACCAGACCGCGGCGAACGGCGGCCCCAACGGCTGCACGAACACGCCCGGCCCCGGTCAGCTGATCGCGGAGAAGGTCAGCCCGAAGATCGACGCCGTGTTCAGCGGCCACAGCCACCAGCACTACAACTGCACGGTCAAGGACCCGGCGGGCAACCCCCGCCCGTTCATCGAGGGCCTCGCCTTCGGCCGTGAGCTGTCCGTGGTCGACCTGAAGATCGACCGCAAGACCCGCGACGTGGTCCGCTCGGAGACCAAGGCCGAGAACAAGATCGTCACCCAGGACGTCACGCCCGACCCCGCCATCCAGGCGGTCATCGACCAGGCGAAGACGAAGTCGGGCCCGATCGCGAACAAGCAGATCGGCACGATCAGCGCCGACATCGTCCGCGCCCAGGCCCCGACCGGCGAGTCGCCGCTGGGCAACCTGATCGCGGATTCGCAGCTCGCCGCCACCACCGGCAACGGCGCGGTCATCGCGCTGATGAACCCCGGCGGCGTGCGCGCCGACCTCACGTTCCCGAGTTCGCCGCAGAACGAGGGCAACGGCGTGGTCACCTACGGCGAGGCGTTCACCGTCCAGCCGTTCGGCAACATCCTGCAGACGGTCACCCTGACCGGCGCGCAGCTCAAGACCGTGCTGGAGCAGCAGTTCACGGCCACGCGGACGATCGTCCTCCAGCCGTCGGCGAACCTGACCTACAGCTGGTCGACGAGCGCGCCGTTCGGCTCGAAGATCGCCGACCTGAAGATCAGCGGCACGCCGGTCGACCCGGCGACGAGCTACCGCGTGACGATCAACAGCTTCCTCCAGGGCGGCGGCGACGGGTTCCCCGGCTTCACCGTGGGCACCGCGATCACCGGCGGCGGCATCGACCTGGACGCCTTCGCGGCGTACCTGGGCTCCCACCCGAACCAGGCGCCCCCGGCCCTGGGCCGCATCACCACCATCCCGTAAGTCGCACGACCCCCCGTGGGGGGGCCGGGCCCGCGCCCAGGCCCCCCCCGGCGGGTGAGGGGGGTGAAACCGCGGGGAGTGGGGTGTTTAAAACACGGTGCCCCGAAAAATTAGGTACCCCGCCGGAAAGGTAAAAAAA
>NZ_JBHYHC010000268.1:0-4321 GCF_042738955.1 Umezawaea sp. NPDC059074 | reverse complement strand
GGAGGTGTAGAGGGCCGTCACCTCCTGGTCGGTGAGCACGTGGTCGTACGCGTGCACGGCGTCGACCGAACCGGACCAGAAGTCGCCCTTCACGCCCGCGTACTTCGCGCGGCCGATCGACAGCGGGCCGGTGCTGACCGCGTCGGGACCCGCCGTCGTGGCGGCGACGCGCTGGCCGTCGACGTACAGCCGGACCTCACCGGTGGTGTGGTCGCGCACGCCGACCAGGTGGTACCAGCGGTTCAGCTCCGGCGTGACCTCGAGCCGGGCGCGGTTGCCGCCGGGCGTGCTGAACGCGAACGCGCCCTGCCCGTACTGGAGGTAGAACGGGTTCTCCCGCACCCGGCCGTCCTGGCTCACGGCCGTGGCGTAGTTGCCCGGCAGCTTGTCCAGGGTGACCCACGCCGCCACGGAGTAGTCCTTCGTGGTGTCCAGCACGGGAGCCGCGGTCTCGGCGGAGTCGTCGATCCCGTCGAACGCGAGCGCGGACCCCTTGACGCCGGGCGCCCACTTGGTGCCGTTCTTGAGCGTCAACGTGCTCCGCCCACCACTGCGGTCGCTGGACGTGGTGCCCTTGTTCTCGTCCAGCTGCCAGTTGCCGCGACCGGGGAAGTTGGCGTCCTTGCCCGCCAGCGCCCCCGCCCGGATGACCTTGCGGTTGATGTCGCGGACCGGGCCGGGATCGACCTTGATCTCGCGGCGGTCGTAGGTCCACAGGCCGTTCAGCTCGGTCTCCAGGTCGGTGACCTGGGTGTAGACCGAACCGGACAGCTCGGCCCCCGCGGCCTCGAGGTAGAAGTCGGTGGTGTTGGCGACGTACTTCGCCGTCAGCGCCGCCTTGTCCTTCACCCCGCTGTAGATCACCGCCGGTGCGCCGGGCCACATGTGGCCCGGCGTGCGCAGCGTGAACCCGCCGTGCTCGCCGTCCATCGCGACGCGGGTCGAGTCCGGGAACGCCGGGTCGGTGTTGTTGTAGTCGTGGTGGTCGATGACCTCGCCCTTGCCGGAGTCACCCTTGGAGGCGCAGCAGTTCACACCGCTGTGGGCGTTGACGATCCGCGACGGGTCGGACGCCTTGACCTGCTCGGCGATCTTCCCGGTCTCCTCGCGGTTCCACTCGCCCCAGCCCTCGTTGAACACGATCCAACCGATGACCGACGGCGAGTTGTGCAGCTGCTCCATCGCCCGCTTGCCCTCGGTGAGGAACGCCTGCTGCCCCTCGGGCGTGCTGTAGTCGCCGGACACGAAGTCCTGCCACACCAACAACCCCAGCTCGTCCGCGTGCTTGTACCAGCGCGCGGGCTCGATCTTGATGTGCTTGCGCACCGCGTTGAACCCGAGGTCCTTCTGCGCCTGGAGGTCCCAGCGCAGCGCCTCGTCGCTCGGCGCGGTGTACAGGCCGTCTGGCCAGAAACCCTGGTCCAGCATGGACAGCGAGAACACCGGGTTGCCGTTGAGGACCAGCTTCGGGAAGCCGCCCACGTTCTGCACGGCGATGGAGCGCATGCCGAAGTAGCTCTCGACCTTGTCCTTGCTGCGCCCCTGCGACAGCTCCACGTCCAGGTCGTACAGGTACGGGTCGTCCGGGCTCCACAGGTGCGGCTTGTCGATCTTCAACGTCAGCTGCGCGTTGGCCGCGCCGCTCACGCTGCCGACCTTGCGCCCCTTGGCGTCGCGCGCGGTGGCCGTGACCTTCGCCGTGGACGACGCCGACTTCACCTGCACCTGCAACGCGTTCTTGGCCAGGTCCGGCGTGGTGACGACCGAGTCGATCGCCACGTCCGGCACGGGCTCCAGCCACACGGTCTGCCAGATGCCCGAGTTCTGCGTGTAGACGATGCCGCCGGGGTTGCGCGACTGCTTGCCGATCGGCTGGTTCGCGCCGGTCGTGTCGGTCACCGCGACGACGATCTCCTGCTTGCCGGAGCCCTTGAGCGCGTCGGTGATGTCCGCCGTGAACGCGCTGTAGCCACCGCTGTGGTCCGCGACCTGCTTGCCGTTCACGTACACCACGGCGTGGTGGTCGACCGCGCCGAAGTTCAGCTTCAACCGTTGCCCTGACCCGATCTTCCAGTCGCGCGGCACGGACACGAGCTTGCGGTAGAACATGTGGTCCTCGTGGCGTTCCAGCCCGGACAGCTGCGACTCCACCGGGAACGGCACCGTGATGCGCTCGCCGAGGGGCTTGCCGAACACCGGCGCCTCGCCTTCCTTGGCACCGGCGAACTCCCACTGCCCGTTCAGGTTCAGCCAGTCGTCGCGCACCTGCTGCGGCCGCGGGTACTCCGGCAGCGGGTTGTTCTTGTCGACCTTGTCGCCCCACTTGGTCGTCAACCGGTGCGTCGAGGCGTTAGCGGCCGACCGGATGATCTGCGGCACGGTCTCCGTGCCGACGACCAGCCCGCCGGTCCCGTCGTAGGTGAACTTGACCCGCTGCCCCTTCTGGATGGGCTGCGACAACGTGATCACGAGCTTCGACTTGTCCCCGCGGTCGACGGCCACCTTGGCCACCGGCATCGGCGTCGTGTCCGCCTCCACGGCCAGGTGAGCCTGAGCTTGCGCGAGCGCCGTCACCGGCTGCTCGAAGTCCGCGGTCACCTTCATCCCGTCCGCGGCCACGGCCAGGTCGACCGGGAACACCTGGAACCCGTCCGGCGGCGTGAACGCCGACTCCGGCACGATCTCCTTGGCCAGCGTCGGCGTGGACCAGCGCAGGAACGCGTTCGCACCACCGACGTCCTGGAACAGTTCCATCTTGAAGTCGTGCGCGACCCCGGCTTCGAGGTGCACCACCGAGCTGTGCTGCTCGACGTCCCAGTCCCCGACCCAGTGGTCGATCACGGCGGCCCCGTCGAGGAAGAACCGGAACCCGTTGTCGCCGATCAGGTGGAACGTGTAGTCACCGGTGGCGGGCGCGGTCAACTTCCCGGTCCACCGCGCGGTCGTGTGCTCGGACTGCCCGGTCAACGACTCGAACGTCCCGGCAAGTCCGGGCAGGTCGATGTTCGGGTCGAGCAGCACACCACCGAGCTGCGCGAAGTCACGAGCCCCCGGCGCGGACATCCGGTAGTACTCGCCCTTCAACCCGTGCACGGCGGCAGCGCCCTCGGGCGCGGCCGCGGCCGACGCCACACCCGAGGGCACGGCGACGACGGAGAGAACCAGCAGCATCGCTAGCGCGAGCGACCGCAGGGGTGGTCTTGGCATCGAGCTTCCCTTCCTGGCGGGGCAGGGCGTGAGAGACCTCACACAAAACAGCTCGATTACTAACATGTTTCAACAGAGAACAACAGCACCGCACACAAATTTGTCTGATCGGACGAACCGGACACAGTCAACCCGATCCCGCAGAGTGAACACGATGGCCACGGGGAGGGAGACGAGATACGGTCACGGGGCGTGATCGAAGGGCGATGTGGCCGAGTGGCTTAGGCACAGGACTGCAAATCCTGTTACACGGGTTCGATTCCCGTCATCGCCTCAAAACCCCAGGTAGAGAACATGCCCCTGCGGAGACACCTGGGCACCGCAAGTCAAGCACCGACGCGCCCCTGGATAACCGAGGGTCGCGGCCACCGCCATGCCCACCTCGCCAGCGACGGTGTTGAGGGAGGGGCGAGAGCGACGGATGAGTGCGAGCAGCAGGCCAGCGATGGAGGCCACGCCACACACCGGAGACAGCAAAGGCCGGAGGCAGAGCCAGCGACCGGGGCAGGGGTTCGGCGACGCGGAGACAACGCCGGCAGCGATGGCAGCGAGACCGCAATAGAGCCCTCAGAAGTGAGTCACCATCGGCCGGGGGGCCAGAAGTAGCGAGGACACGAACAGGGGCGAGAGCGAGAGCAAGGACGGGAGCGAAGGCAAGGGCAGGAGCAGGGCAGAAACGGGGGGCAAGGACAAAGCGGGGCAAGGACAGAGGTGGGAGCAGAGGCAGAAGCGGGGGCAGGGACAGTGGCAGGGGCGTGGCGGTATCAGCGGCCGGGGACTGGTGGTGCGGCAGGAACAGCAGCAGCGTGACGGCACCAGCGGCCGAGGACCGGCGACGCGACAAGAACAGCAGCAGCGTGACGGCACCAGCGGTCAGAACCCGGTGGTGCGGCAAGAACAGCAACGGTGTGGCGGCACCAGCGACGGCGGCTGGCGGCCCACTGGAATGGCGGCGAAGCCGCCTTGGCGGACCTACGCAACCCAGGTGTCGACCAGACCCCCCTCCCCACCCCGATCCGAAGCGCCTTCGCATCCGTTTTGGCTTGTCAAGGCATCTTTCCCGCCTTGACAAGCCAAAACGGATGTTGAAATAATTGCGCGAGCGGGGTGGGAC
>NZ_JBHYHC010000267.1:0-4575 GCF_042738955.1 Umezawaea sp. NPDC059074 | reverse complement strand
ATCCGAGGTTGGTTGATGTGAGCTCCTGTAGTCTTTAGGATAGACTCCCGGGTGCGGGTGACGCCGTGGATCTCCGTTCGGTAGGTGCTGATCACCGGCGGGACGGGGGAGTTGGGCGCGCTGCTGGCCCGGCACCTGGTCACCCGGCACGGCGTGCGCCACCTCCTGCTGCTCAGCCGCCAAGGCGGTGGCGCGGACCTCGTGGCCGAACTGACCGCGCTCGGCGCGGACGTCCGGGTCGAGGCGTGCGACGCCGCCGACCGGGACGCGCTGGCCACCGTGCTCGCGACGGTCCCGGCCGACCACCCGCTGACCGCTGTCGTGCACGCGGCGGGCGTGCTGGACGACGGAGTGGTCGAATCCCTGACGCCACAACGCCTGGAGCACGTGCTGCGGCCGAAGGTGGTCGCTGCCCGTTACCTCCACGAGCTGACCGGCGACCTCGCGGCGTTCGTCCTGTTCTCCTCCGCGGCCGGGGTGCTGGGCACGCCCGGCCAGGGCAACTACGCCGCCGCGAACGCGGGCCTGGACGCGCTGGCCGAGCACCGGCACGCGCTCGGCCAACCCGCGTTGTCGCTGGCGTGGGGGCTGTGGGAGCGGCGCAGCACCATGACCTCCCACCTGGCGGACCGCGACGTCCGCCGCCTGGACCGCGCCGGGATGCCGCCGTTGACCACCGAGCAGGGGCTCGCCCTGTTCGACCGCGCACTCGGGTCGGCTGTGCCCGCACTCGTCGCGCTGCGTCTGGACGGGCGTCCGCGCTCGGAGGTGCCGTACCTGTTGCGCGGGCTCGTCCGCACGCCTGTCCGGCGCGCGGTCGCCGCCACCGGGACGGCGTCGACGCGGGACCTGTTCGTCGGGCTGACCGACGCCGCACGGTCCGCGGCGGCGCTCGACCTCGTCCGCACGCACGTGGCCGCCGTCCTCGGTCACGCGACCGGCGCGGGCCTGGACGTCCACAAGCCGTTCAGCGCGCTCGGGTTCGACTCGCTCACGGCCGTCGAACTGCGGAACCGGGTGAACGCCGGGACCGGACTGCACCTCGCGGCGACTGCGGTGTTCGACCACCCGACCGTCGCGGACCTGGCCGCCCACGTCGTGGAGCGGATCGTCGGCCGCGTCGAACGCGCGCCCGCCGCGCCGGTGCGGTCCGACGACGACCCGGTCGTGATCGTCGGCATGGCCTGCCGGTTCCCCGGCGGGGTCGCCACACCGCAGGACCTCTGGGACCTCGTGGCGGACGGCCGCGACGCCACCTCCGACTTCCCGACCGACCGCGGCTGGGACGTGGAGTCGCTGTACGACCCCGATCCGGACGCGCGCGGCAAGTCCTCCACCCGGCGTGGCGGTTTCCTGCACGACGCGGCGGACTTCGACGCCGAGTTCTTCGGGATCTCCCCGCGCGAAGCGCTGGCGATGGACCCGCAGCAGCGGCTGCTGCTGGAGACCTCCTGGGAGGCGCTGGAACGGGCCGGGATCGACCCCGCGTCGACGAAGGGCGTCCGCGGCGGGGTGTTCGTCGGCGCGATGTACCACGACTACGAGAGCGCGGCCCGGTTCCCCGACGACCTGGAGGGCTACCTGGGCGTGGGCACCGCGGGCAGCGTCCTCTCCGGGCGGCTGGCCTACACCTTCGGGCTCGTCGGGCCGGCCGTCACGGTCGACACCGCCTGCTCGTCGTCGCTGGTGGCGCTGCACCTCGCGGCGCAGGCGCTGCGGTCGGGCGAGTGCGACGTCGCCCTCGTCGGCGGGGTGGCGGTCATGGCGACCCCGGCGACGTTCGTCGACTTCAGCCGCCAGCGCGGGCTGTCCCCGGACGGCCGCTGCCGGTCGTTCGCCGACGCCGCCGACGGCACCGGCTGGTCCGAGGGCGTCGGCGTGCTGGTCGTCGAACGGCTGTCGGAAGCCCGCAGGCGCGGGCACGACGTGCTGGCGCTGGTCCGGGGCACCGCGGTGAACCAGGACGGGGCGTCCAACGGCCTGACCGCGCCGAACGGCCCGTCCCAGGAACGCGTGATCCGGCAGGCGCTCGCGGCCGCCGGACTGTCCACTGCGGACGTTGACGCGGTGGAGGCGCACGGGACCGGCACGAAGCTGGGCGACCCGATCGAGGCGCAGGCGTTGTTGGCGACCTACGGCCAGGACCGCGAACGGCCGTTGCTGCTGGGCTCGATCAAGTCGAACATCGGTCACGCGCAGGCCGCCGCCGGGATTGCCGGAGTGATCAAGATGGTCCTGGCGATGCGGCACGGGGTGTTGCCCCGCACGCTGCACGTCGACCGGCCCTCGTCCCACGTCGACTGGGACAGCGGAGCCGTGGCGCTGCTGACCGAGCCCGTGGCGTGGCCGGAGACCGGTCGTCCACGGCGGGCGGGCGTCTCGTCGTTCGGCGTCAGCGGGACCAATGCCCACGCGGTCCTCGAAGCCGCGCCTGGGGAGCCCCCCACACCGGAACCCGTGGGCACGACCGTGCCGTGGGTGCTGTCGGCGAAGTCGCCGCGGGCGTTGCGGGACCTGGCCTCGCGTTTCTCGGCGGTGCGCGGGTCCAACCCCGTGGACGTCGGGTATTCGCTGGTGGAAGGGCGGACCGCGGTCGAGCACCGGGCCGTGCTGGTCGGTGATCACGCGGTGGGCCTCGACGCCCTGGTGGCGGACGAGCCGTCGCCGCGGGTGGTGCGCGGCGTGGCGGACCTGAGCGGCGGGGTCGCCTTCGTGTTCCCCGGCCAGGGATCGCAGTGGACCGGGATGGCGGTGGAGTTGTCGGACTCCTCGCCGGTGTTCGCCGCCTCGATGGCCGAGTGCGCGGACGCCTTGGCGGAGTTCGTGGACTGGTCGTTGACCGAGGTCTTGGACGACGAGGTCGCGTTGGCACGGGTCGACGTGGTGCAGCCGGTGCTGTGGGCGGTGATGGTGTCGTTGGCCGCGCTGTGGAAGGCCCACGGCGTGATCCCGGCCGCGGTCATCGGCCACTCGCAGGGCGAGATCGCCGCGGCGTGCGTCGCGGGCGCGTTGTCGCTGCGCGACGGGGCACGCGTGGTGGCGTTGCGCAGCCGGGCGATCCGCGCCCTCGCGGGTAGCGGCGGGATGGTGTCGGTGGCGTTGCCGGTCGACGAGGTCGCCGCCCACGTCGACCGGCTCGGCCTGTCGGTCGCGGCGGTCAACGGGCCGTCGTCCGTCGTGGTGTCCGGGGCGGCCGTGCCGCTGGACGCGCTGGTCGCCGAGCTGGAAGCGGACGGCGTGCGGGTGCGGCGCGTTCCCGTCGACTACGGCTCGCACTCGGCCGACGTCGAGCCGCTGCGGGAGCGCATCCTCGCGGACCTCGCGCCGGTCACGACCCTGGACGCCGGGATCCCGTGGCACTCCACGGTGACGGGGAAGCTCGTCGACTCCGCGGACGCCGAGTACTGGTACCGCAACCTGCGGGAGACCGTGCGCTTCCAGGAGGCCGCGGAAACGCTGCTGGCCCAGGGGATCCAGGCGTTCGTCGAGATCAGCCCACACCCGGTGCTGGCGGTCGCACTGGCCGAGACCGCGCCCGAACCGGCGGTCGTGGTGGGGTCGCTGCGCCGCGGTGAAGGCGGGGTGGACCGCTTCCTGCGGTCGGCCGCCGAGCTGTTCGTGCGTGGCGTGCCGGTCGACTGGCGGCCCGCGCTGGCGGGCGGCCGTCGGGTCGAGCTGCCGACGTACCCGTTCCAGCGTGAACGGTTCTGGCCCGCCGCCACGGCCGCCGCGGGCGACGTCACGGCGGCCGGGCTGGGGGTCGTCGACCACCCGCTGCTCGGCGCGGTCGCGGAGGTGGCGGGCGGGCAGGTCGTCTTCACCGGACGGCTGTCGACCGCCGTCCAGCCGTGGCTGGCCGATCACGTCATCGAGGACGCGGTCGTGTTCCCCGGCTCTGGGTTCGCCGACCTCGCCCTGCTCGCGGCACGGCACGTCGGCCGCGCCCGCGTGGAGTCGCTGACGCTGGAGAACTCCCTGCTGCTCCACGACTCCGTGCAACTCCAAGTCGTTCTCGACGCCCCCGACGCGAACGGCCGCCACGGCGTGGCGGTCCACTCGCGGTCCGACGACACCGAGCCGTGGACGCGGCACGCGAGCGGCGAGATCGGCTCCGACGGACCGGAACCGGCCGGACTGCCCGCCGCTTGGCCGCCCGCAGGCGCGATCGAGGTCGACGTGGACGCCCTGTACGAAGGAGCGGCGGCGCTCGGGTACGCCTACGGGCCCGCGTTCCACTGTCTGCGCCGGGTGTGGCGGCTCGGCGACGAGCTGTTCGCCGAGGTCGAGTCGGACCGCGGCGGCGACCACGTGGTCAACCCGGCCCTGCTGGACGCGGCGGTGCAGCCGCTGCTGCTCGACGTGATCGGCGGGACCAAGCCCGCGGCGCTGGCGTTCTCGTTCACCGGGCTCACCGCCGTCCGCGGCGGAGCGCTCGCCGCGCGGGTCCGCTTGTCGCCCAACGACGACGGCTCCACGGCGGTGCTCCTCACCGACGACACGGGCCAGCCGATCCTGGCGGTCGACGCAGTCATAAATATAAAGGTGACCTCCGCGGCGCACCGTGTGTGCTTGTTC
>NZ_JBHYHC010000266.1:0-4623 GCF_042738955.1 Umezawaea sp. NPDC059074 | reverse complement strand
CCCCTCGGTAGAGTTGATCTCGGGGGTCCCCACCGGCCGGGGGACGCCGGCGTGAGCGTGGCCGACGAGCAAGTCCGTCACCCGCGCCAGTTCCGCGGTCCGCCCCACGAAGTGCCCGACCGGCGCGGGCAGTTGCGAGATCGGCGACCACGGTCGCCGCGCGGCCTCGACGACCTGTCGCCGTTCCTCCTCCAGCCCGGCGGCGGACAGCCAGGTCGTGTCCACGTCGGCCAGCGCGTCCCCGCGCCAGCACTCCAGCGCCCGCTCGTGCTCGCCCTCTGCCACCAGCGCCCGGAACCGGTGCAGGTCCAGCGATCCCTCGGGCACCTCGATCCGGTACCCGGTCGGCGTCGTCCCGATCAGCGGCGGGTCGCCGAGCGTGCGCCGCAGCCGCATCACGTACACCGGCAGCGTGCGCGCCGCCCGCGCGGGCGGCGCGTCGCCCCACACGCAGCGGATCAGCTCGGCCGTCGTCAGCGACCCGTGGACCAGCAGCGCGGCCAGCACGACCCGCTGCTTGGCCGCGGTGATCGGGACGTCGACGCCGTCGCGGCGGACCACCAGCGGCCCGAGCACACCGAACTGGTCCACCTGCGCCATTCCTCCTGTGGGGACGTGCCCCGCGGAGAACCGCTACAGGGCGCCTACTTCGGTGATCCGGATCGACGCCGTGCCGGTCTCGTCGGACTCCTCGAGGTCGACCTCGGCGGAGATGCCCCAGTCGTGGTCCCCGGCGGGATCGTCGAAGATCTGACGCACGTCCCAGCGCCCCGGTTCCTCGGTGATGATCAGCAGTGCCGGGCCGCGCGCGTCGGAGCCGGTGCCGATCGAGTCGAACGCCTCGAAGTACGGCTCGATCGCGTCCTCCCACGCGTCCTGGTCCCACCCGGACTCGCCGTCGAGCAGGCCGAGTTCGTAGTAGTTGCGGCGCGCGGCCAGCTCGACGCGGCGGAACAGGGCGTTGCGCACCAGCACGCGGAACGCGCGCAGGTTGCGCGTGACGGCCGGTGGCTTGTCGTCGATCCGCACCTCGGGCTTGGCGTCGCCGAGCGGGTTGGTGAGCTTCTCCCACTCCTCCAGCAGGCTGGAGTCGACCTGGCGCACGAGTTCGCCGAGCCACTCGATGAGGTCGTTGAGCTCCTCGGTCTTCGCCTCTTCCGGCACGGTGTGGCGCAGCGCCTTGTACGCGTCGGCCAGGTACCGCAGCACGATCCCCTCCGAGCGCGCCAGCTGGTAGAAGCTGACGTACTCGGTGAACGTCATGGCCCGCTCGTACATGTCGCGGACCACGGACTTCGGCGACAGGTGGTGGTCGGCGACCCACGGGTGGCCGCTGCGGTAGGTCGTGAAAGCGCCTTCCAGCAGCTCTTCCAACGGCTTCGGGTACGTGACCTGGTCCAGCAGCTCCATCCGCTGGTCGTACTCGATGCCGTCGGCCTTCATCGCCGCCACGGCCTCGCCGCGCGCCTTGAACTGCTGCGCCGAGAGGATCTGGCGCGGGTCGTCCAACGTGGACTCGATGATGGACAGCGCGTCCAGCGGGTAGCTCGGCTCCTCGCGGTTGAGCAGCTCGATCGCGGCCAGCGCGAACGGCGACAGCGCCTGGTTGAGCGCGAAGTTGTCCTGGAGGTCGACGGTCAGCCGGTAGCGGCGGCCCTCGGCGTCCGGCTCGTCGAGCCGCTCGACCACGCCGGACTGGAGCAGCCCCCGGAAGATCGAGATCGCCCGCAGGATGAGCCGGAGCTGCGACTTCCGCGTCTCGTGGTTGTCCTCCAGCAGGTGCCGCATGCCGGCGAACGCGTCGCCGGGGCGGTTGATGACGTTGAGGATCATCGCGTGGCTGACCGAGAACGTCGAGGTCAGCTGCTCGGGCTCGGCCGCGACCAGCCGCTCGAACGTCTTGTCGCTCCACGACACGAAACCCTCGGGGGCCTTGGTGCGCACGACCCGCTTCAGCTTCTTCGGGTCGTCGCCCGCCTTCGCGACGCGCTTGGCGTTCTCCACCTCGTGGTCCGGGGCCTGCACGACCACGGTCCCCACCACGTCGTAGCCCGCGCGGCCGGCGCGGCCCGCGATCTGGTGGAACTCGCGCGCCTTGAGGATCCGGGTGCGCGTGCCGTCGTACTTGCTCAGCGCGGTGAACAGCACCGTGCGGATCGGCACGTTGATGCCGACGCCCAGGGTGTCCGTGCCGCAGATGACCTTCAACAGGCCCGCCTGCGCGAGCTGCTCGACGAGCCGCCGGTACTTCGGCAGCATGCCCGCGTGGTGCACGCCGATGCCGTGCCGCACGATCCGCGACAGCGTCTTGCCGAAGCCGGAGGTGAACCGGAACCCGCCGATCATCGCGGCGATGGCGTCCTTCTCGGCGCGCGTGCACACGTTCACGCTCATCAACGCCTGCGCGCGCTCCAGCGCCGAGGCCTGGGTGAAGTGCACGACGTAGATCGGCGCCTCCCGGCCGTGCAGCAGCTCCTCGATCGTCTCGTGCAGCGGCGTCGTGACGTACTGGAAGTTCAGCGGCACCGGCCGGTCCGCGGACCGCACGACCGCCGTCGACCGCCCGGTGCGCCGGGACAGGTCCTTCTCGAAGAACGAGACGTCGCCGAGCGTCGCCGACATCAGCAGGAACTGCGCCTTGGGCAGCTCGATCAGCGGCACCTGCCACGCCCAGCCGCGCTCGGGCTCGGAGTAGAAGTGGAACTCGTCCATGACGACCTGGCCGACCTCGGCCTCCGCGCCGTCGCGCAGGGCGATGTTCGCCAGGATCTCGGCCGTGCAGCAGATGATGGGCGCGGTGTCGTTGACGCTCGCGTCGCCGGTCAGCATGCCGACGTTCGCCGGCCCGAAGACGTCGCACAGCGCGAAGAACTTCTCCGACACCAGCGCCTTGATGGGCGCGGTGTAGAAGGTCCGCTTGCCCTCGGCCAGCGCGGCGAAGTGCGCGCCGATCGCCACCAGGCTCTTCCCGGACCCCGTGGGGGTGCTCAGGATGACGTTCGAGCCGGAGACCAGCTCGATCAGCGCCTCCTGCTGCGCCGGGTAGAGCTGGAGCCCCCGTTCCGCCGCCCAGGAGGCGAACGTGTCGAAGAGCAGGTCGGGGTCGGGGTTGGCCGGAAGCCGATCGGTGAGAGTCATCGCAGGTCGGATCATAGGTGAGAACGCGGTCCCCGGTGGCGGCCACCGCCGCGCGGGCGTGTGGGATTCTCGGGTGTGAGCGATCGCCACCTGGACGACCTGCGTCGGACGGCGCGAACAGCCCTGCCCCCTCCGCCGGAGCCGCTGGGCCCGGAGCCGGAGGACGACCTCGCCGACCTGGTCCGCTTCAAGCACGGCTGCGCGCTGCTGGGCGAACCCGGCTCCGGCAAGACCACCCGCCTGCGCGGGCTCGCCGCGGACCTCCTGGCGGACGAGGAGGGGCCGGTCCCGATCGTGCTGTCGCTGGCCTCGGGCAGCTGGCGGGTCGAGCCGCACCGGCTGAGCGCCCTGCGGTGGGCGAGCAAGCAGGACGTCGTCCCCGAGGACGAGTGGGACACCGAGGCGCTGGAACGGGCGCAGCGGCTCAGCGTGGCGAGGCTGGAGCAGGTCGACCACGCCGTGGACACCGCCGTCGAGTGGCTGGCCGACGAGATCGGCAGGGTGTACCAGGCGCCGCCGCGCCGGGTGGGGGAGTGGCTGCGCGCGACGCCCAGCCCGGTCGTGCTGCTGCTGGACGGGCTGGACGAGATCCGGCACGCCGACGACCGCCGCCGCTGCGTCGAGGTGCTGACGCTGCTGAAGTCCCGGCTCACCACCGCGATCGTCGTGTGCGCCCGGCCGCGCGACCGGGAGGAGCTGCGGAAGTTCGGCCAGGCCGTGGAGATCCCGCCGTTGAGCGCGGAGACCGTGGACGCGGCGCTCGCGGGGGAGGGCCTGGAGTCGCTGCGGGCGGCCTGCCTGCGCCACGACGACCTGGTGGCGCTGCTGGACACGCCGCTGGCGGTGACGCTGGCCGTGGAGGGCTACCGGGGCAAGGACGTGCCCGACGACGAGGTGGAGCGGATGCTCGCGGGCGGCCTCGACCACCTGTGGGCGGCCCGCCTGCCCGAGCGGGCCTCGGCGTTGCGCGGCCTGGCCAGGCTGATGGACCGGGGCGACCGGGACGCGTTCACCGTCGAGGCGCTGAGCCTGGCGTGGGTGCGGCAGGCCGGGTTGCGGCCTCCGCGGTCGCTCGCGCCGTGGATCTACGGGGTGCTGGCGCTGGTCGCCGCCGTCGGCGTGGTCGTGCTCGCCGCGCGGGCCACCGACGTCGGCTTCGCTCTCCTGTGTGCCGGGGTGCTCGCGGGCTCGGCCGCCGCGCAGGGGTTCACGGCCCGCAACGCCACCGACCGCCGCCCGTCCCGGCTCGACTCCGGCGACTTCGTGGCCGCCCGCTGGACCGTCGACTGGCGGGGCGCGTTCACGGCGGCGGCGACCTGCGCCCTGACCGGTCTGGTCATGGGCGCGTCGGTCGGGATGTTCGGCGGCGCGGCGGGGCTCGCGCTCGGTGTCCTGCCGGGCGCGGCGGCGGGGGGGGGCGGGGGGGGGGTGTCCCAGCCGCCCCCCCCCCCCCCCGCCCCGCCCCGGGCCGCCCGCGCCCCCCCC
>NZ_JBHYHC010000265.1:0-4928 GCF_042738955.1 Umezawaea sp. NPDC059074 | reverse complement strand
GGCTGGAAAGACGCCTTGACAAGACGAAAGAGGGTGGGGGCGCAAAAACAACCGGGGGCCGCCAGGGTTGGGGGTTAAAAGAACCTGCCGGCACGTTGCGGTTGGGGCGCGGTGCGAGCGCCGGCCGGGGGCCGGAAGAAGACAGCGCAGTTCCGATCGGTGCGAGTGCCGGCCGGGGGCCGGAAGATTTTAAGTCCAGTACCGGACGGTGCCAGTGTCAGCCGGGGGCCGGAAGATATTTAGTCCAGTTCCGATCGGTGCGATTTAGATTTGGGTCGGGTTGGCCACGGGGCCTGGTTGAGGCCGGGGGCGGTGGCCACGGCTGCCGTCGTGGCCACCAGGTGGGGCTGTGGCTGTGGTCGTGGCCGCCGGGTGGGGCTGAGGCTGCGGGTCTAGCCCCCTTAGGGCTCGGACTGCGGTCTAGCCCCTTAGGGCTCGGACTACTGCGGAGGGGCTGGGGCGGCCTAGGTGTTCTGCCATCCACTTGCTGGTGTCGGCTAGCTTGTCCAGGTTTATGCCGTGGTGGATTCCTAGGCCGTCCAGCATCCACACCAGGTCTTCAGTCGCCAAGTTTCCTGTTGCGGATTCTGCGTAGGGGCAACCGCCTAGGCCGCCTGCGGAGGCGTCTACCGTCGTGACTCCGCATTCCAGGGCCGCGTAGGTGTTGGCCAAGGCCTGGCCGTAGGTGTCGTGGAAGTGCACTGCTAGTGGTGCGACTTCGTCGAAGGTTGCCAGTAGTGCTTTTACCTGGCCTGGGGTGGCTACGCCGATGGTGTCGCCCAGGGAGAGTTGTGAGCAGCCCATGTCCAGGAGGCGTTTTCCTACGCTTGCTACCTGTTCTCGTGCTACTGGGCCTTCCCAGGGGTCGCCGAAGCACATGGAGACGTAGCCGCGTACGTCCAGGCCTTCGGCTCGGGCTCGTGTCACCACTGGGTCGAACATGGTGAATTGTTCGTCCAGGGTGCGGTTGAGGTTGCGGTTCGCGAAGGTTTCGGTGGCGCTGGCGAAGATCGCGATGTCTTTGACGCCTGCTGCTAGTGCCCTGTCGAGGCCGCGTTCGTTGGGGACCAGGACTGGGTAGCGGACGCCGGGGCGTTGCTTCAGGGCTGCCAGGAGGTCTTCGGCGTCTGCCAGCTGCGGTACCCACTTGGGGTGGACGAAGCTGGTTGCTTCCAAGACCGTGGAGCCTGCGTCGGCCATGCGGTCCAAGAATTCGAGCTTGATGTCCACCGGGACGATTTCGGACTCGTTCTGGAGGCCGTCGCGGGCGCCCACCTCCCAGATGGTGATCCTTTCCGGCAGGCCTTGGCCTGGGACCACGTCTGGGAGGTTGACGTCACGCGCGCCCATCGGCCACCGCGTTTCCGGGGCGGTAGTCGTCGTCGGGGTTGTCGTTGATCTCGCGGTAGAGCAGCGAGTGGACGCGTTCGACGTTGGGGATGTCGTCGAACTCGAGGGGCTCGTCGGAGGCCGACTCGATGATCAGGGTGCCGCAGCCGAGGACGCGGTCTAGGAGGCTGTGCTCGAACCTGACGCTGTTGATGCGGGACAGCGGGATGTCCAGGCCGGTGCGCTTGAGGACGCCTTCACGCGCCATGACGCGGTCGCTCGTGACGATGAAGTGCGTGGTGCGCCAGCGGATCAGCGGGGCGAGGGTCAGCCAGCCGATCAGGACCACCCCGACCACGCCTAGTGCGATCTGCGCGATCGTCGACCACGACTGCTCGGCGACCAGCGACGCGGTGAAGGCGAACGCCGCCACCACCGCGAGCAGGAAGAACACCGGGAGCAGCAGCATCTTCCAGTGCGGGTGATTGTGGATCACGACGTGCTCGCTGGGGCTGAGCAGGTCGTCGGGGTACGCCACGGCGGTCCTCCGGGTGGGGCGGCACTGAACGGACGAGCCACGGTACCGCCGGACGAGCGGGGCGGTCGGGACCTACGACGTGTTCGTTATACCGGGCGGAGGTGAACGACATCACCCGCGGAAACCGAGTGGTCCACGCCGTTGTCCGCGCGGACCACCAGCGTGCCGTCGAGCGCGATGTCGTGGCCGGTGCCGAGCAGTTCGGCACCGCCGGTCAGCTCGACGCGGACCCGCTGGCCGAGGGTGGAGCAGTGCTCGCGGTAGTCGTCGAGGAGGCCGGAGTCGCGGGCGTCGCCGGAGACGCTGCGCCAGTCGGACTCCAGCTCGGACAACGCGGTGAGCAGGCGCTCGGCGATGGTGGTGCGGTCGAGGTCGGTCGCGCCCTCGTCGGCGAGGGAGGTCGGGGTGAGGCCGCCGGGGCCGGGAACGACGTCGGTGGGCAGCGGGGCGATGTTGAGGCCGATGCCGACGACGACCGCGCCGCCGCTCGTTTCCGCCAGCACGCCCGCGCCCTTGCGGCGGTCAGGGCCGAGGAGGAGGTCGTTGGGCCACTTCAGGGTCGCTTGGACGCCCAGCGCGTCCGCCACGCGCACCAGCGACAGGCCCGCGATCAGCGTGAGCCACGGCAGGCGGGCCGGGTCGACGCCCGTCGGGCGGAACAGGACGCTGACGTAGAGGCCGCTGCCGGGCGGGGACACCCAGGTCCGGCCGCGCCTGCCCTGGCCCGCCGTCTGCTCGTCGGCGATCAGGACGGTCCGGTCCGGCGCGCCGTCGGCGGCGGCCCGCACGAGGTCGGCGTTCGTGGACCGGGTGCTGGGGGTGAAGTCGATCGCGGCGTAGGGCCCGACCAGGCGGGATCGCAGGGCGTCGACGTCGAGTGGCGTGCTCACGGGGTCATCGTAGGAAGGCGTCCGCCCCGCCGCCGGTCGGAGCGGGACGAGCGGCGGGGCGGACGGGACAAGTCAACGATCTCCAGTTCGGTGGAGGTCAAGTGAGGTGAGCTACTGATCAGTACAAGTCGGTCCGGCTGTGGTTAGGCTGCTGGACCATGAGCAGTGCCACGGAACCGGTCGGCGACGAGGCCGACGTCCACACCACGGCCGGGAAGCTGGCCGACCTCTACCGGCGCAACGAGGCGGCGGTGCACGCGGGCTCCGAGCGGGCGATCGAGAAGCAGCACGCGAAGGGCAAGAAGACCGCCCGCGAGCGCATCGACGCGCTGCTCGACGCGGGGTCGTTCATCGAGTTGGACGAGCTGGCGCGGCACCGGTCCACGAACTTCGGGCTGGAGAAGAACCGGCCGTACGGCGACGGCGTGGTGACCGGGTACGGCACGGTCGACGGTCGGCCCGTGTGCGTGTTCAGCCAGGACGTGACGATCTTCGGCGGCTCGCTCGGCGAGGTGTACGGCGAGAAGATCGTCAAGGTCATGGACCTGGCGCTGAAGACCGGACGACCGCTCATCGGGATCAACGAGGGCGGCGGTGCCCGGATCCAGGAGGGCGTCGTCTCGCTCGGCCTCTACGGCGAGATCTTCCGCCGCAACGTCCAGGCGTCGGGCGTGATCCCGCAGATCTCCTTGATCATGGGCGCGAACGCGGGCGGCCACGTCTACTCGCCCGCTTTGACGGACTTCGTCGTCATGGTCGACCAGACGTCGCACATGTTCATCACCGGCCCGGACGTGATCAAGACCGTCACGGGCGAGGACGTCGGCTTCGAGGAACTGGGCGGCGGCAGGACGCACAACACCAAGTCCGGCAACGCGCACTACCTCGGGTCCGACGAGGACGACGCCATCGCGTACGTCAAGGAACTCCTGTCGTACCTGCCGTCGAACAACCTGTCCGAGCCCCCGGTGTTCGACGCGCCCCAAGACGTCGTCACCGGCGCTTTGGAGGACTCGATCACCGACTCGGACCGCGAGTTGGACACCCTGATTCCCGACTCGGCGAACCAGCCGTACGACATGCACGAGGTCCTCACGCGGGTCTTGGACGACGGCGAGTTCCTCGAGGTCCAGCCGCTGTTCGCCCCGAACATCCTGGTCGGCTTCGGCCGCGTGGACGGCCACGCGGTAGGCATCGTCGCCAATCAGCCCACCCAGTACGCGGGCTGCCTCGACATCGACGCCAGCGAGAAGGCAGCCAGGTTCGTCCGCACCTGCGACGCCTTCAACGTGCCGGTTCTGACGTTCGTGGACGTCCCTGGCTTCCTGCCGGGAACGGACCAGGAGTGGAACGGCATCATCCGCCGAGGCGCGAAACTCATCTACGCCTACGCGGAAGCCACGGTCCCACTCGTCACCGTGATCACGCGGAAGGCTTATGGCGGCGCCTACGACGTCATGGGCTCCAAGCACCTCGGCGCGGACATCAACCTGGCGTGGCCAACAGCCCAGATCGCGGTCATGGGCGCCTCCGGCGCGGCGAACATCGTCCACCGGAAGACCCTGGCCAACGCGGTCTCGGCAGGCGAGGACGTGGACGCCCTCCGGGCGCGCCTGCAGGCCGAGTACGAAGACACCCTGTGCAACCCGTACGTGGCAGCCGAACGCGGCTACGTCGACTCGGTGATCCCACCGTCGTACACGCGGGCATACGTGGCACGAGCGTTGACCATGCTGCGGGACAAGAGGGAAACGATGCCGCCCAAGAAGCACGGGAACATCCCGCTGTGAGCGAGGAGAGGCGACCGTTCCTGAGGATCGTCCGGGGCCAGCCGGACGATGCGGAACTGGCTGCGGTGGTAGCGGTGGTGGCCGGCTTGGGGTCCGACCCTGTGGCGGAGAAGGCCGTGGAGCGGCGGTCCGCTTGGGGTGATCCGACTCGGCGGGTTCGCGGGGTGCTTCGGCCTGGGCCGGGGGCTTGGCGGGCATCCGGCTTGCCGCAGTAGGCCCGCTCACTCAGCGGCTCCGGCTTCCAGCCTGGCCGGTTTGGTGGCCTCGGCTTCCAGCCTGGCCGGTCGGCGGCTTCGATTCCCAGCCCGCTGTGTCCGATTTGATTTGGGGCCCCTAGATTTGCCCCTTGATCGGGCCAAAAGGCAGTGCCCCAAAGCCCTG
>NZ_JBHYHC010000264.1:0-4965 GCF_042738955.1 Umezawaea sp. NPDC059074 | reverse complement strand
AGGTCGTGCGACCTCGGCAGCCACCCGTGCGCCCGGAGCCGGTCGGCCCCGCCCTCGCCGAACCCGCCCTTCCACAGCGCGGCGTACCCGGCCATCGCCGGGGTCACCCGGACCGGGCCGCCGCCGCGTTCGAAGGCGATCGAGCCGCCGAGCACGGACAGGCCGCTGACCACCGCGAGCAGGTGGTCGGCCTCGTCCGCCGACAGGTAGATCAGCAGTCCCTCCGCGAGCCACGCCGTGGGCGCGGCCGGGTCGAAGCCCGCCGCGAGCAGGTCCGGGGCCCAGTCCTCGCGCAGGTCGACCGGGACGACGACCCGGTCGCACGCCGGGACCGCGTCGAGCACGGAGTCCTTGAACGCCAGCACCTCGGCGAGGTCGAGTTCGAACACCCGCACGCCGTCGGGCCAGGGCAGCCGGAACGCGCGGGCGTCGAGGCCCGCCGCGAGCAGCACGACCTGGCGGCACCCGGCCGCGGTCGCGGCGAGCAGGTGCTCGTCGTAGAAGCGGGTCCGGACCACCACGTGCGCGTAGAGCGCCTTGGCCACCTCCGGGTTCGTGCTCGTGACGAACTCCCCCGGCGCGGCGTCGACGAACACGCGGGCGTACGGGTCGTCGAACAGCCGGTCCTCCCGCGCGCTCTCCGTCGCCCGCACCATCGCGACGCCCAGCGCCGTCGTCCCCACGCCCTTCGGCAGCGACCCCATGACGAACCCCCATTTACATTGGTCGCCAATGAATTTACCCGACGCGACTACTTGCCGGTCACCGCGAAGGCCAGGAACCGCGGGTAGGTGATGCGGCGGTGCGCGTTCGCCTCGCGAACGGCCGCCTCGTAGCGGCGGGTGGCGCGCTCGACGCCCGCCTGCGCCCTGCCGAGCACCGGGGCGTGCCTGCTCTGCTCCTGCGAGGCCTGCGCGGTCACGGCCCGCAGCTCCAGGTCCAGCGCGGCCAGGTCGTGGCTGAGGCGCTGGTTGAGCACGGTCTTGCGCTGCTGCGCGGCGGCCTGCGCCTGCTGCTCGGCGGTGCCGAGCTGGAGCAACTGCGTGCGGAACCGGGCCTCGATGACCTTCAGCTGACCGTCGTGCAGCCGGATCGGCTGGGTGCGGCGGGCGTGGTGCTCCTGCTCCTTGCGCCACGCCTCCAGCCGGTTCGCCTTGACCTCGCCGATGCCGGGGACGCGCACCGAGTAGCCGGACGTCAGGTGGAACTGGGCGATCTTGTTCTGGAACTGGCCGTTGACCATGTAGCCGACGCCGTCGAAGTCGGCGGCCGTGACGATGCCCGCGTCGCGGAGGTTGCCGACGAGCTTGCCCCCTATGCCGTCGATGCCGCTCTCGGAGATCAGGATCTTCTCCAGCTTGCCGCGCACGTGCTCGGCCTGCGCCGCGAGCAACGCCTGCGCGAGTTCCTGGCGCAGCTGGTTGGCGGTGCCGGTGCGCTCGGTCGCGATCATCGCCAGGTGCCGCGAGTGCTCCTGGTTCACCACGGCCAGCTCGCTGCCGTGCGTGGCCTGGATGGTCTGCCTGCGCTTGCGGCCCTCCTCGGCGTTGCGCTTGGCCGCGTCGGCGAGGGTCGCCGCCCGCCGGGTCGCGTCGGCCAACTCCTGGTTCGCCGCGACCTGCTCCTGCCGAGCCTTGTCGCGGTGGGAGCGCGCCTCCCGCGCGGCCGTGGCCTCGGCCCCGCGCAGGTAGAGCACGGCCAGGTCGACGCACCAGAGCACGCCGCCCGCCACCGCGAGACCGGCCGCGAAGGCCGGGCCCACCACGGCCATCGCCCCGAGCACCACGGCCCCGACGAGGACGGCGGCCAGCAGCACCGTGGCCGCCACCAGGCTCGGGCGGCGGCGGGTGAACGTCCGCTCTGCCACCGGCTCGACGTCCGGGACGTGGTCGACCATCCACGCGGGCAGCCCGGAGACCGTGGGCTGGTGGAACGAGCGGACCGCCACCGGGTCCAGCGCGATGGGCTTGAGCTCCGGCAGCAGCGTCGGCGGGATCGCGACGAGCGCCTGCACCTGCCCGACCAGCAGCCGCACCTCGGGCGACACGTGGTTGAGCAGGATGGAGAACCGGCTCGACGACACCGGGTCGGTGAAGTCGTCCTCGGCGAGCAGCAGGTACTCGCCGCCGTCCTCGCGCAGCTGCTTCCACAGCGCGGGCTCCGCCGCGAGCGCGACCAGCGACAGGTAGATGATCCACGCGGAGAACCGGTCGATCGTCGGGTCGAAGTCCGTCTGCGACCGCGACGGCGACTGGTAGTTGCGGTGCCCGATCTCGGCCGCCCCCGCGCCCGCGAGCGCCGGGACGTACATGCCGTCGTAGTCGACCAGCCGCAGCGAGCCGTCCGCCACGACGAGCAGGTTGCCGTGCTGGAGGTCGCCGTGCGCGATGCCCGCGTGCTCCAGCTCGGCCACGACCTCGGCGAACCGCTGCGCCACCCGCGCGACGGCGGCCGAGTCGTCCACGTGCTCGTCCAGCCACCGGGTGAGGCTCGTGGCCTCGACCCAGTCCATCTTGAGGATCGGATAGCGGTGACCCTCGACCATGATCCCGTGCGGCAGGTAGGTGAACCCCACCTTCCAGCGGTGGTCGAGCCGGGCCAGGTGGTCGCTGACCGCGCGGTAGCGGTCCTCCTGGTCCGACACCTCCCTGGTGAAGCACTTGATCGCGTAGCGGCGGCCGTTGGTCGCCGTCACCGAGAACACGCTGGCGAAGTTGCCGGAGATCGCCCGCGGCCGGTGCAGCTTGTCCAGCTCGACGCTCGCGCCCTTCAACTCCGGGTCGTCGAAGCACAGCGTCGTGTTCTGCAAGGCCTCGACGTAGGCCGCGCCGGACGGGAACCTCACGGACGCCACCGCCCTACCCCAGGTCGACGTGCACGAGCGTCACGTCGTCGTTCTTCATCCGGCCGCCCGCTCGCTCGACGGCCACCCACTTCGCGAAGTCCTCGACGCTGCCCGCCGCGCTGAGGTCCCGCAGGACCTCCCACGGGCAGTCGTCCTGCTCCACCTCGGTCAGGAACCAGTGCGCGAGCGCGTCCGTGCCGAGGAAGAACTGGTCGCCCTCCTCGTAGTCGCCGCCCGCGACACCCGCGTTGGACGCGATCAGCCCGTCGTCCCGGTTGCGGCTGTTGAGCAGCGCGGGCGACGTGCCGAGCGCCACCGCCGTCTCCACCGGGAACGCCCGCAGCAGGCTGTCCGCGCGCACCTGGAACAGGCAGCTGTCGCCGAGCGCGGCGGCGTGCCACAGCCCGACGTCGGTGAGGTGGAACGCGAGCAGCGTCGCGTACGCCCCGCGCTCCAGCCCCGGCTGCTCGTACCACTTGATCGGCCGGTCGTCGCGCTCGCGCTCGGCGATGTAGTCGGCCAGCCAGAGGTCCCAGTCGTCGACCGCGCCCAGCACGACGCGGGCGAACCCGGCCTCGCTGTGCAGCACCTCGGGCTTCGCCCGCACGGCCTCCACCGTCGAGTCGACCAGCAGCCGCGCCCACGGGCGGGCCAGCAGGCTCTCCGACGCGCCGTCGGCCACCGCGACCGACACGGGCCCGTCCGTCGGCTCGTCCGACGGGATCTCGGGCACCACGACGGCCGCGTCCTCGCACTCCTCCGCCGTGGCGCCGTCCTTCGGCACCGACAGCGTCGAGACGTAGGCCCACATCGGCGTCAGCGCAGGTCGGTGGCGCGAGTGCCGATGTCCAGGAACTGCACGATCGACGCGATGTCGGCGTTGTAGACGAAGCCGCGCGTCGCGTCGCTGACCGAGAAGCCCTGCGTGGCGGCGTAGGACCGCATGTCCGTCGGCAGCACGGAGGACATGCCGAACAGCGTCTTCGCGTACGCGTCCGGCAGGTTGGCCTCGGTGTCCGGGAACGTCACCGGGTCCGCCGTGCCCGCGGACACGTGCAGGTTGAACAGCAGCGCCGCGCCGTCCGCGCTGGCGTGCGCCCGGATACCGGCGGCTGCCGCGTCCGGGTCGCCGTCGGTGGCCTCGCCGTCGGTCAGGTTCAGCACGATGGGCGGGAAGCAGCCGGGGTGGTCGACCAGCCACTTCGACACCAGCGACTCCGCGTACTGGAGCGCCCGGCCCATCGGCGTGCCCGCGTTCGCCACCGGGTCCATCCACACCGGGAACCGGGTGGTCGTCTCGACCAGCCCACCGGCCCCGTCCGGCACCTTCTTGACCCGCTCCTCGACCCGCGCGGGGTTGTCGGCGACCTCGCTCAACGGCACCAGGTCCCGCCCGGCAAGCACCCCCGCGTACGCGGAGCCAACGGAAGCGCCGTACCCGATCACGGCGACGTGGAAGTAGTCCCGCACGCCCTCTTCCTTGGCGCACTTGACGGACAGCTCGGTCAGCAGCCGGTTGATCGCGTCCGCGACCACGTCGGCCTTGCGCTGTGGCGTGTCACCGCCGATGGGATCGTTCATGGACGCGGACTGGTCCACCAGGAACACGAAGCAGGTCGGGTTGACCCTGCTGATCTCGGCTGAGTAAGCCACGCGAACTACCTCCGAAGTCGACCGCGTCCATGACGGCACCCACCGTAGTCCGTGTGCGCTCAGTCATTGAGGTCACTCACACCACAACCACAACGTAGTGGGAGCCGTCGAGCAGTTCCCGCACTTCGTCGCCGGACACACTTCCCCCGAACTGCAAGGTGTTCCAGCCACACCGTCCGATGTGGCCACTCACGGTGATGACAAGACGACCTGGCAGCCAACCACCAACTACCCACAGGACTGGCAGAAGCATGGCGCCCACTTACGAGACTGGCGGATGACAGACGAACCGCCGACGCGTCCGGCAGGAGCATGGCGCCTACTTACGGGACCGGCAGAGAGCCATCTGTTGACCTGCTACGGAACGGGACAGGCCGCACGCAACCGTGGCCGATTTTACTTGGGGATTTTGGCCTTAAAATTGGAGATCGGGCAGGCCTTCGGGCACTGCCTTTTGGCCCGATCAA
>NZ_JBHYHC010000263.1:0-5140 GCF_042738955.1 Umezawaea sp. NPDC059074 | reverse complement strand
GGGTACACGGCGCTCATGTACCGCTGACCGCCGTCCTCCAGGCTGCCCTTGACCCAGATGTCGTTGGTGATGCCCGCGTCGGTGATCGACTGGCCGTGCCGCCAGCAGTAGGCGATCGTCCTCGTCCCGGCCGCGACGTGCCCGGTGATCGCGCACGTCGTGCTCGCGCAGTGCCGCATGTTGACGTCGTGCCAGGTCGTGACGTCGTAGACGGTGCTCGCGGTCAGCGGCACGTCCGCCGACGCCTGCGCGGCCCCGCCCAGCAGCACGCCCGCGGCCAGTCCGACCCCGAGCGCGGTCTTGGCGATCCTCATGGTGCTCCTCCTCCGGCCGGACCCCTGCGGTCCCGCCCCCAGTGATCGACGATGTCGATCACCGAGGAGTACGCGTTCTGCGGACCGGGGGTTGCACGCGACGCCGAAGCCGCCAGGTGCGCACAGCGCGCACGGCCCTTGGGTAACATCGCTGAACGTGACCACGCCCACCCAGACATTCGAGTTCCAGTCCGAGGCGCGCCAGCTCCTCCAGCTGATGATCCACTCGATCTACTCGAACAAGGACGTCTTCCTGCGGGAACTCGTGTCCAACGCCTCGGACGCGTTGGACAAGCTGCGCCTGGAATCGTTCCGCGACAAGGACCTGAACGCCGACACCGACGACCTCCACGTCGAGATCGCCGTCGACGCCGAGGCGCGCACGCTGTCCGTGCGCGACAACGGCATCGGGATGACCCGCGAGGACGTGATCGGCCTGATCGGCACGATCGCGAAGTCCGGCACCGCGGAGTTCCTGAAGAAGGTCAAGGAGTCGAAGGACGCCGCCGGGTCGCAGGACCTCATCGGCCAGTTCGGCGTCGGCTTCTACGCCAGCTTCATGGTGGCCGACAAGGTCACCCTCGTGACCCGCCGCGCGGGCACGACCGAGGGCGTGCGCTGGGAGTCCGAAGGCGAGGGCACCTACACGATCGAGCCCGTCGAGGACGCGCCGCAGGGCACGACGGTCACGCTGCACCTCAAGCCCGAGGACACCGAGGACCACCTGTTCGACTACACGTCGACGCGCAAGGTCCGCGAGATCGTCAAGCGCTACTCGGACTTCATCACGTGGCCCGTGAAGATGGTCAAGGAGAAGGGTTTCGCCGAGGAGGAGCCCGAGGAGGGCGCCCTCGAGACGGTGAACTCGATGAAGGCCCTCTGGGCCCGCTCCAGCAGCGAGGTCGAGCAGTCCGAGTACAACGAGTTCTACAAGCACATCAGCCACGACTGGAACGACCCGCTCGAGACCTTCCGCATCCAGGCGGAGGGCACGTTCGAGTACCAGGCGCTGCTGTTCATCCCCGCGCAGGCCCCGCTCGACCTGTTCATGCGCGAGCGCAAGCGCGGCGTGCAGCTCTACGTGAAGCGCGTCTTCATCATGGACGACTGCGAAGCGCTGATGCCGGAGTACCTGCGCTTCGTGAAGGGCGTCGTCGACGCCCAGGACCTGTCGCTCAACGTCTCCCGCGAGATCCTCCAGCAGGACCGGCAGATCCGGATGATACGCCGCCGCCTGGTGAAGAAGGTCCTCCAGACGGTCAAGACGATGATGGCCGACAACGCCGAGAACTACGCCAAGTTCTGGACCGAGTTCGGCGCGGCCGTCAAGGAGGGCCTGCTGGACGACACGGACAACCGCGAGTCGATCCTGGAGATCGCCTCCTTCGCCTCGACGAACGACGCCGAGGCCCCGACCGCGTTGAAGGACTACGTGGCGCGGATGAAGGAGGGCCAGGAGGAGATCTACTACCTGACCGGCGAGTCCCGCTCGATCCTGGAGAACTCGCCGCACATGGAGGCCTTCCAGGCCAAGGGCTTCGAGGTGCTGCTGCTGACCGACCCGATCGACGAGATGTGGGTCGACGCGGTCAACGGCTTCGACGGCAAGCAGTTCCAGTCCGTGGCCAAGGGCGAGGTCGACCTCGACAAGGACGAGGACGACAAGAACGCCGAGGCCAAGAAGGACTTCGCCGACCTGATGACGTGGATGACCACCACACTGGCGGAGAACGTGAAGGAGGTGCGGCTGTCGTCGCGCCTGACCACGTCCCCCGCCTGCATCGTCGGCGACTCGCACGACATCACGCCGACGCTGGAGAAGATGTACCGGGCCATGGGCCAGGACGTGCCGAAGCAGAAGCGCGTCCTGGAGCTGAACCCGACGCACCCGCTCGTCACGGGCCTGCGGACCGCGCACGAGGCGCGGCCGGAGGACGAGGCCGTGGCCGAGACGGCGGAACTGCTGTACGGCATGGCCCTGCTCGCCGAGGGCGGCGAGCTGACCGACCCGTCGCGCTTCATCAAGCTGATGGCGCAGCGGTTGCAGCACTCGCTCTGACCGGTCGGGGGGCGCGGGGCGCGGCGGCGGTGCGCGGGGCCCCGGGGGGGGGGGGCGGGCCCCCGAGGCAACACCACCCACCGGTCGGGCTCAGCGGAACGCGGCGACGTTCCGCTGAGCCCGTGGCTCGTCGGCCGAGCACGCGTTCCACGTCCACGAACGGCGCGGCCACCCGCACGCCCTCCGCCCACGCGAAGGCGTTGCCGTGGAAGCCTCCCGGCCGCGGCACCGTCCACTCCGGACTCGACTCCCGCACTGCGTCCTCGAACGCCACCGGGTGCCGGTCGACGTCGGGAACCACCGCCCTGGGCGGGAAGGATGCGCTGTGACGTAGGTTCATGACGTGGAGGAAGGAAAGCAGGTCGCGGACTGGTCGGCCTACGCGCTCAGCGACGTGTTCCACTCCGACTGCCCGGCGAGGACCGTGCTCGACCACGTGACGAGCCGGTGGGGCGTGTGGGTGCTGATGGCGTTGCGCGAACGGGACCTCCGGTTCCACGAACTGCGCGACCGCATCGACGGCGTCAGCGAGAAGATGCTGTCCCAAACCCTCCGAACCCTGGTCCGCGACGGCCTGCTGTCCCGGTCGGTGGAACCGTCCACCCCGCCCCGCGTCACCTACGGCCTCACCCCGCTGGGCCGCGGCACGAGCGAACCGCTGTCCACGATGTTCACCTGGATCCGCGACCACGCCGTGGACATCCTGGCCGGTCAGGCCGCCTACGACGAGACCAACCGGTGACGGCCGTGCTCGAGGTGCGCCGCCTGGTCAAGGCCTATGGCGGGTTGACCGTGCTGAGCGAGGTGTCGTTCGCGGTCGGCGCGGGCGAGGCGGCGGCCGTGGTGGGGCCGAACGGGGCGGGCAAGTCGACGTTGCTGCACTGCGTCGTGGGATCCACCGAGGCGGACGCGGGGGCGGTGCTGCTCGACGGCGTGGTGCTGCGCGAGTCGTCGCCGGTGGTGCGGGCCGCCGTGGCGTCGGTCCTGGACGACTTCGACTTCTTCCCCGACCTGGCCGTCATCGAACACCTGGACCTGTACGCCCACGCGCACGGCGGCGGTGAGGTGGACGAGGTGATGGCCGAACTGGGGCTCGACGCGGTGGCCAACCAGCTGCCCGCGACGCTGTCCAGCGGGCAACGGCGGCGGCTGGCGCTGGCGTCGTGCTTCGTCCGGCCACGGCGGCTGCTGGTGCTCGACGAGCCGGAGCAGCGGCTCGACGCGGCCGGGCGGGAGTGGCTGGGGCGACGCCTGAAAGCCGAGAAGGACGCCGGGGTCGCGGTCCTGCTCGCCACGCACGACCCGGTGCTGCGCGACGCCGTCGCCGACCGGCACGTCGAGCTGGGCACGACCGGCGCATGACCATCACGGCGAAGGAACTCCGGCGGTCGCTGCGCCACTACCGCGCCGATCCCCGACCGCTCACGGCGCGGCTGTCGGACCTGTACGGCCAGGCGTTGTACGTCGCCATCGTCGGTGGGCTGCTGGTGTCGGCGGTGAACTCCGGGGTGCGCGCCGTCGCGGTGGCGGGGCCTGCTCGGGCGCCGGACCTGGTGCGCTGGCTCGTCCTGCTGGTGGCGTTGCTGGCCGTCGCGCTGCTGTGCCGGGCGGCGATGGCCGTCGGGCCGGTGCTGGTGTCGCCCGCCGCGCGGACGTGGCTGTTCAGCTCGCCGGTCGACCGCCGGGCGCTGCTGACCCCGCGGTTCCTCGTCCTGCTGGGGGTCGCGGCCGTCACGGGCGGGGTGCTCGGGCTGGCCGTGGCGCCGCCGCTGGGCGTGCCGCTGGGGGTGCTGCTGTGCGCCGCCCTGGTCGAGGCGCAGGCGAGCAGGCGGCGGACGGCGTTGGCGCGCCACGGGATCACGGTGCTGGTCGCCTGCCTCGCGGTGGCGGCGGGGGTGCTGGCGGCGAAGCCCACCATCGCGTGGCCGACGTGGACGCCGCACCTGCTGATCGTCGGCGCGGTGCTGGTCGTCGCGGCAGCGGTGGCAGCGTGGCACGCGCACCGCGTGCTGGCCCGGATGTCGCGCGGCGCGCTGTCGGACGGCGCGGAGATCGCCGCCGTCACGGCGACCGCCACGACGTTCCTCGACCCGTCGCTGCTGTCCGGCACCATGCTGCTGCGCCAGGCCCGCGCCACGGCCACCGTGCGCCCGGTCCGCTTTCGGGGCGGTCGCCGGATGGCCGTGCTGCGCGCCGAACTGGCCCGCCACACCCGCCACCCGTTGGCGCCGCTGGTGTTCTGCGCCCTGCTGCCGCTCCCCTACCTCGCCGAACGGCTCGCCGCCCCGAACGCCGTCGCCGCCGTCCACGTCGTCTGCGTGTTCCTGGTCGCCGACCGCTTCGCCCGCGGCCTGCGCCTCGTCTGCGGCTCCCCGGCCCTGCGCCGCACCCTCGGCGGCTCGGACCTCGAACTCCGCACCCTCCACCTCGCCCTGCCCACCACGGCCGCCCTCCTGTGGACCCTGGCCACCCCGATCGTGACCGCACCCCACCTGGCACTGTCCGTGCTCGGCGCGGTGGCCGCCCTCTACCGCAGCGCCACCCGCCCCCCGATGCAGTTCGAGTCCCCGCTCCTCGACACCCCGATGGGCACCATGCCGATCGGCCTCATCACCCGCCTGCTGCGCGGACCGGGCCTGCTGATGGTCGTGGCGGCGGTCCAGTTGTCGTTCTGAGAACAGAACGGGCCGGGTCCCGACAGGCCCGGCCCGACCGGGGAACAACGCCGACAACAGGGCCTGCTCGATCTCTTAGATGATGTTCGGGG
>NZ_JBHYHC010000262.1:0-5355 GCF_042738955.1 Umezawaea sp. NPDC059074 | reverse complement strand
TTGGGCGTACACCCCCCTGGGGGTCGACCCCCGGCCGCACCCCGCGGCGTCCGGCGGGGTGTACGGGGGGGCGTACCTCGCCCCGCTGGTTGGGTCAGGGGGTCCGCCACCGCTCGCGGCGAACGCCCGGAGGCGGGCGTTCGGGGGTACGTCGGTCAGCTCACCCAGTGTCAGGCTCGGGAACCTGGTGCTCACCGGAACTCCTTCGTTGCAGGGAGGAGAAGGATTCCTGAACACTAAGGGCAGGTCGGCGCACGGGGGCATAGCGATTGCCCATAGAACCGGGCGATGGCCTACGAGGGCCAGCGGGCCGCCCCGGCCATCAGCCCGATCATCCCGGACACCAGGCGCATCTGGTCCACGCCGCGGATGTCCGCCTCGACCAGGCGCGGCGAGCACACCAGGACCGCCACGGCCTGCGCCCGCGAGAGCGCCACGTTCAACCGGTTGCGCGACAGCAGGAAGTCCAGGCCGCGCGGCAGGTCCACGGCCGCCGACGACGTCATCGTCGCGATCACCACCGGGGCCTCCTGGCCCTGGAACTTGTCGACGGTCCCGACCCGGACCTCGTCGTACCCTGCCTGCTCCAGCGCCCGCCGCACCACCCGCACCTGGAGGTTGTACGGGGCCACCACGAGGATGTCGTCCTCGTTGAGCGCGCGGGACGTGCCGCTGTCCGTCCACATGCGACCCATCAGCGACTGGACGATCCGCACCACCTCCCTCGCCTCCTCGGGCGAGCTGGTGATGTTGTGCGAGTGGTCCACGGAATCCAGGTACAGCTCCGGTTCCACCTCGGCCAGCGAGCGTTCCGCCGCCGTCGGGTGGGCGTGCAGCCGACCGGCGTAGGACAGCCGCGACACCGGCGCGCACACGTTGGGGTGCATCCGCCGCGACTGGTCCATGAAGTAGCCCAGGTCGGGCGGGATCACGTCGGCGTCGCCGAGCAGGTGGCCCAGCGCGGACGCGTCGGCGCCCGCCGGGTGCGTGCCCTGCACGACCTGGGGGAGCTGCTGCGGGTCGCCCAGCAGCACCAGGTTCCGCGTGCACGTCGACACCGCGAGCGCGTCGGCCAGCGCGAACTGCCCCGCCTCGTCGATGATCAGCACGTCGAACGGCTGCTCGCGCAGCGCGGCGTTGGCGAACGTCCACGCCGTGCCGCCGACGAGGTGCCCGCCGCCCTGCTCGTTGCGCCACCGCACGAGCGCCGGGTTGTCGCGCGGCTGCTCCCACTCGCAGTCCTTGACGGGCTTGCCCTTGGCGCGCTTCGCGGTCGGGATCGGCACGCCCAGCGCGCGGCCCGCGGACTTGGCCGCCGACAGCACGTTCTCCACCGCCTTGTGGCTGGTCGAGGTGACCGCCACGGTCTTGCCCCGCCGGATCAGGTGCGCGATCAGCCGTCCGGCCAGGTACGTCTTCCCGGCCCCCGGCGGGCCCTGCACGGCCAGCGTCGAGCCGTCCAGCGCGTCCACGGCGCTGATCACCGCCGCCACCAGGTCCTCGCCCCGCGGCAGCGTCCCGGACACCAGCCGCGGCGGCGTCCGGCGCAGCAGGTCGATCCCCGGATGCGGTGGCAGCACTGGCAGCACGTCCACGACCGCCTGCGCCAGCTCGTACACCGCGTCGTCCTTCGGCGCGGGCTTCACCGGGTCGCCGGGCAGGATCGCGATGGGGCGCAACGAGTCCAGCTCGTCCGGCTTCACGCTCTCCAGCAGCACCACGCGGTCCGCGCCCTCGGCGATCACCTCGGCCTTGCGGGTCCACGCCGTGGGTGTGCCGGGGTAGAGCAGGCGGACCTGCTCGCCGTGGCCGAACGGGTGCGGCCGGTCCGGGTCGCACGCCGCGTGCACCTCGCGCTTGGCGTTGCGCACCCGTCCGCTGGGCATCACCCAGTCGTCGGTCCGCACCGACACCGGCACCGCGCAGGTGTTGTCCACCTCCAGGTCCGGCAGGGGAGCGCCCACCTGGCGGAAGAAGTCCCACCACGCCGGGTTCGTCTCGCGCCGGTGGTAGCCCACGGCGGCGGCCAGCAGCGCCCGCGCCTTCTCGTCGGGGGTGGCGTCGGCGGGGTTGTCCGGCAGACCGGCCATCAGCGGGTCCACGACCGCCGCCAGCTTCGCCGCGCGCTCGGCCCGCCGCTCGGCGGCCAGCTCCTCGTCGGTGGCCTTCATCAAAGCGTCCACAGTGGACTCTTCCGGCACGTGCGGCTCGATCCCCGCCTCGGCCCGGACGTCCAGCAGGAACCGGTACAGCCGGTGCGTGGACACGCAGTCGTAGGTGTTGTACTCGGCGATCCCGTTCAGCACGTCCTCGGCCCGCGCGGTGTCGCCCGCCTCGACCAGCGTGAGGTAGTCCTCGTACGCCTCGATGCTGGACACCGCGTTCTTCACCTCGCCGGACCGCGCCTCCGGCATGTACAGCGGCTCCAGGTACTTGATGGAGTACGACCGCTGCGACACCCGCAACGCCTTGCGCACCACCGCGTACAGGTCGATCAGCGACCCCGTCCGCAGCAGCGTGTCCACGGCCTCCTCGCGCGTGCCGTGCAGCGCCGCCAACCGCTTGAGCGCGCTCACCTCGTACGGCGCGTAGTGGTAGACGTGGCTGCCGGGGAACTCGGTCAGCCGCGCCAGCGCGAAGTCCACGAACCCCTCGAACGCCGCCTTCTCCTGCGCCCGGCTGTGGGCCCAGAACGGGGTGAAGACGTCGCCGTGGGTGATCGCGCCGAACAGGTACTCCAGGCCTTCCCCGGCGAGGGCGAACGGGTCGCCCTCCATGTCGAAGAACACGTCCCCGGCGGCGGGGGAGGGCAGCGTGGCCAGCACGTCCGGCGACAGCACCTCGTAGGCGACCTTGCCGGTCGGGTCGTCCTCGGTGCGCGAGTTGTCCTGGATGACCTGCAACGCCGCCTGCGACCGCAGCGCGCCGAACGTCGACGCCGACATGTCCGACGGCCGGTCGGTGGCGACGGCGTTGGCCAGCTCGTCGATCGTGCCCAGCCCGGCCGCCACCAGCTTGCGCCGCTGGTCGGTGCGCATCCCCGCCACCAGCGACAGGTCCCGCGCGGACTCGCGGCCGGTCGAGCAGCTCCTGGCGAACCGGCAGGTCCCGCACGCGGGCCGCTCGTCGGCCCAGATCCGCTCGGGCAGCGCCGCCGGGACCTCCAACCTGCTCCGCAGCCGGGCCCGCAGGTGGTCGACCAGCGGCAGGAAGTCCGCCACGGGGAACGAGTGCGCGGTGTCGTCGCCGAGCAGCAGGTGCATCGACGGCCCGGTGGGGTGGCCCGCGCGGCGCAGGGCGTCGGCGTACGCCGTCAGCTGGAGCACCGCGGCGGGGGTCGCGTGCCGGGCCAGCTTCGTGTCGTGCGGCTCGTACCCGTGCTCCGAGAGGATCACGAAGTCCGCGCGGCCGTAGAACCCGTCCTCGTAGAACACCGCCTGGTACACGGCGGGAGCGCCGGACTCCAGCGCTATCCGCGTCTCCTCGGCGGCTTTGACCAGTGCGTCGTGCTGCGGGACCGGCAGGGTGATCTCGACCAGACCGGCGCCGAACCTCGTCCGCAGCCGCTCCAGGACGGCCTGCTCGTGAGCCGCGCCGTGCTTCGTGACGACCGTCGCACCAGCGTTCTCCGGGGTGGGCACACCCGGCAGGCGGGAGGCGATGGCGTGGTTCAGCGTGCTGCGGTGCTCGCACTCCAGCAGGTCGACCAGGTCCGTCGGCGAGATGACCAGGCCGGCCTCCGTGGTGAGCATGACGGGCAGTATCGCGGGCCGGGCCGCCGTGCTCGTGGACGCCCCGGCCCCGCGTGTCGGCGTCGGCCGAGCCGACGATCGGACGACTGTCGGCGGAGCCGACGATCGGACGACTGCCGGCCGAGCCGACCACCGGACGACTGACGTAGCGTGCGGCTCATGGCAACCCTGGTGTCCTTCCACGCCCACCCCGACGACGAGTGCATCCTCTGCGGTGGCGTGATGCGCAAAGCGGCCGACGAGGGCCACCGCGTCGTGGTGGTCGTCGCGACCCGCGGCGAGGTCGGCGAGGTGCCGGACGGCTTCCTCGACGTGGGCGAGCTCCTGAGCGACCGGCGGGTCCGGGAGATGCGCGCGTCGGCGGAGATCGTGGGCGCGCAACGGCTGGAGTTCCTCGGCTACGTGGACTCCGGGATGATGGGCGAGCCCACCAACGACGCCCCGAACACGTTCTGGACCGCGTCGGTCGAGGAGGCGGCGGCGAGGCTCGCGGCGATCCTGGTGGAGGAGAGCGCCGACGTCCTGACCGTCTACGACGACAACGGCGGCTACGGCCACCCGGACCACATCCAGGTCCACCGGGTCGGGATGCGCGCCGCCGAACTCGCGGGCACGCCTCGGGTCTACCAGGCCACGATGAACCGCGACCTGATGAACCGCCGCCGCGAGATGGCCGTGGAGGCGGGCTTCCAGGTGCCGGACGTGGACACCTCGGGGTTCGGCAAGCCCGAGGCCGAGCTGACCACGGCCGTCGACGTCACGGCGTACCTGGACGTGAAGAAGGCCGCCATGCGCGCCCACGCCAGCCAGATCAGCGAGCAGTCGTTCTTCCTCGGCCAGTCCGACGAGGCCTTCGCCTACTCGTTCGGCACGGAGTGGTTCATCCGCGTCGGCGCCGAGCCGGGCGTCGCGGAGAAGGACCTGCTCACCGGGCTGTAGCGAGCCGCCGGTGCTCGTCGGCCAGCGCTCGGGCCCGGTCCAGCGCCTCCGGCGGCACCGGCTCGTCCGCCCACGCCGTGAGCACCTCGGCCATCCCCGCCACGAACGCCGTGCCGGGGGCGGTGAGCCTGCCGGAGCCCAGCATGGTGGCGGTCGCGTCCAGCGCGGCCGCCCGCCACCGGGCGAACTCCACGTGCCCCTGGGGGAAGCTCTCCCTTTCCCGCCGCCAGAACCCGGCGACGCCCAGGTGCGCGTACGTCCCGTGCAGCAGCCCGGCGAGCGGTCGCGGGTCGTCGCGCCACGGCGCGTAGAACCGCTCGTCCGGATCGGGGCGCAGCAGCGGGACCAGGTCCATCAGCGCCACCAGCTTCGTGTGCTGCAACTCGTGCGCCAGCGTCACCGCGACCGCCCGCGCGTCCGGCCCGAGTGACAGGAACACGCACCCGAACGCGTCCGCGAGCGTCGCGCTGCTCGTCCCGCCCGCCGCCGCCCGCAGCGGGGCCAGCACGGTCACGGCCGCCGCGAACTCCCGCGCCACCTCGGGGTGCCGCCGCTCCAGCACCTCCCAGGCCTCGGCGATCCGCTCGCGCCACCGCCCGAGGTCGACGCGCGGGTCGACCGGGAGCGCCGCGGGCGCCCCGCTCCACCGCTCCAGCCGGAACAC
>NZ_JBHYHC010000261.1:0-5427 GCF_042738955.1 Umezawaea sp. NPDC059074 | reverse complement strand
GGCCGAAATGAGGGGTCCCCATGTCAAATCGGCCACAGCACGCTGGAAATCGCAGCCGCCGAGAGACCCACGCCGGAACCGGCAGCCGCTAACCAACCACGTCGGAACCAGCGGCCACCGACCAAACCACGCGGAAACCCACAGCCACCGAAACCCAAGCTCAAACCCTCCCCGCCACCCACTCGGCCAGGTGCGCCAGCACCTCCGGCGCCAGTTCATGCCCCACCAGATCCCGCCGCGACACCACAAACGCCCCCGAGTCACCATGCAGGTACTTCCACGTCCGATCCAGCAACTCACCGGGGATCACGTGGTCCAACACCCCTTGGGCGACGAAAACAGCCGCCCCCGCCAACCGCCCAGGCTCAACGGACACCCCAGCATCAAACGGCAACGTCCCGCACAACACCCCCACCCCCGCATACCGAGCCGGATCGTCCAACAACAACCCACCCGCGAACGCCGCCCCACCACTGAACCCGACCAGCACCACCGGCCGACCCCCCGAAGCGACCGAGTCCAACCAGGCCCGGAACCACCTCATCGTCCCGGCCAGCGACGAGGCGATCGGCCTCCCGATCCCCCGGTTCTCGAACCACGCGTACCCGCCCCCGAGATCGACCGGCCCGCGCACGGCCGCGTACGCGAACCCCACCGGAAGGTGGTCGGTCAGGTCCACGAAGTCCGCCTCGTTCGAGCCTCGCCCGTGCAGCAGCACCACGAGCGGCGCCGTGGGGTCGTCGGAGCCCCGCCACAGCACCACCGGATCACCGAACGCGCCCATGCCCACCTCATTGCTTGACCAGTCAGATAGTGACTACACGAGAAGCATACGCGGGCAGTACCCTCCGTCCATGGAGCTCAGGCACCTCCGCTACTTCGTCGCGGTGGCGGAAGAATGCCACTTCGGCCGAGCCGCCGACCGCCTGCACATCGCCCAGCCGCCGCTGTCCCAGCAGATCCGGCAACTGGAGGCGGAACTGGGCGTCCGGCTCCTCACCCGCACCACGCGCAAGGTCGAGCTGACCCCCGCGGGCGAGCGCTACCTGGAACGGGCCCGCGCCGTGCTCGCCACGGTCGACGCGGCGGGCGAGGAGGCCGCGCGGATCGCCGCCGGGGAGATCGGCAGGCTCGCGATCGGCTTCACCGGCTCGGCCACGTACGAGCTGCTGCCCACGCTCGTCCGGGTGCTGCGGGACGACTTCCCCGGCCTCGACCTCGACCTCAAGTGCGAGATGCTCACCCGCGAGCAGGTGTCCGCCCTGCTGGACCACACGCTGGACCTGGGCTTCCTCCGCCCGCCGGTGCACGCGCTGGGCCTGGACGTCCGCGTGCTGCGCCGCGAGCCGCTGATCGCCGTCCTCCCCGAACGCCACCCGCTGTCCACCCTGGACACCGTGCGGCTCGCGGACCTCCGCGACGAGCCGTTCATCTGCTACCCGTCGCACCACCGGTCGGTGGTCCACGACGCCGTCCTCGACGCCTGCCAGCGCGCCGGGTTCGACCCGGCGGTCGTGCAGGAGGTGGCCGAGACGTCGACGCTGGTGTCCTTCGTGGCCGCGGGGATGGGGGTCGCGCTCGTGCCCGCGTCGGTCAGCCACCTGAGGATCACCGGCGCGGTGTTCCGCCCGTTGACCGGCACGGACGCCGAGGTGTCCCTGGCCGTGGCGACCAGGGTGGACGACCCGTCACCGCAGGTGGCCCGCGTGCGCGAGCGGGCGCTGCACCTCGTGCACTAGGACGCCGGAGGTCTCAATCGCGATCATCTGTGTCCTTCACACGGATGAAATGCGGGGCAACACTCTGGTGACCAGCTCGAGGAGGCACCGGGTGAAGATCAGCCGGATCGAGACGATCCCCTTCGCGATCCCCTACCGCAAGCCGCTCCGGTTCGCGAGCGGCGAGGTCCACGCGGCCGAGCACGTGCTCGTCCGCGTCCACACCGACGAAGGACTCGTCGGCACGGCGGAAGCGCCGCCGCGGCCGTTCACCTACGGCGAGACGCAGGCGTCCATCACCGCCGTGATCGACGACCTGTTCGCCCCGCAGGTGATCGGCCTGTCGCCGCTGGAGCGCGAGACCGTCCACAGCAGACTGAACCGGACGGTCGGCAACCCCACGGCCAAGTCCGCATTGGACATGGCGCTGTGGGACCTCATCGGGCAGTCGCTCGGCATCTCGGTCACCGAGCTGCTCGGTGGCTTCACCGACCGGATGCGCGTGGCGCACATGGTCGGGTTCGCCCCCGCCGAGGAGATGGTCGCCGAGGCCGAGCGCTTCCGCGACACCCACGGCGTCACGACGTTCAAGGTGAAGGTCGGCCGTCGGCCGATCGACCTGGACGTGGCCGCCTGCAAGGCGTTGCGCGCCGCGCTGGGCCCGGACGTCGAGCTGTACGTCGACGGCAACCGCGGCTGGACGGCCGCGGAGTCGCTGCGGGCGTTGCGGGCCTTGGAAGACGTGGACCTGACGTTCGCCGAGGAGCTGTGCCCCGCCGACGACGTGCTCGGCAGGCGGTGGCTGGTGGCGCGCAGCGGCATCCCGATCTTCGCCGACGAGAGCACCGCCCGGCCCGGCGAGGTCACCCGCGAACTGCTCGGCGGTTCCGCCAACGGGATCAGCGTCAAGACCGCCCGCACCGGGTTCACCTACTCGCAGCGGGTGCTGTTCCTGTGCGAGGGGCTCGGCGCGGAAGTCGTGCTGGGCAACCAGATCGACGGCCAGGTCGGCACGCTGTGCTCCGCCGCGTTCGGGGCCGCGTTCGAGGCCACCTCGCGCAGGCCGGGTGAGCTCTCGAACTTCCTCGACATGACCGACGACCTGCTCGCCGAACCGCTGGAGATCGTCGACGGCACGCTGCGCGTCCGCGAGGGCGCGGGGCTGGGCATCGCGATCGACGAGGACAAGCTCGCGCACTACCGCCAGGACTGAACCCCACCACCACGAGGACCGATCATGACCCAGACGACCGAGTACCAGGCCACCGCGGCGGCGTCCGGCGGCGCCGCGACCGAGAAGTTCGTCGAGAAGGCCAAGGCGGGCCCGGACACCAGCCCCGAGCGGGTGTCCGCCCTTGCCTCCGAGGTGCTGTCCGCCGTGCACGACGTGATCCGGCGACACCACGTGACCTACGAGGAGTACGACACGCTGAAGGCGTGGCTGATCCAGGTCGGCGCGGACGGCGAGTGGCCGCTGTTCCTGGACGTGTTCGTGGAGTCGGTCGTGGAGGAGGTGGCGAGCGAGCACCGCGAGGGCAGCAAGGGCACCATCGAGGGCCCGTACTACGTGCCCGGCGCTCCTGCCCTCGACGCCGACGCGACGCTGCCGATGCGCGCCGACGAGGCGGGCACGCCGCTGCTGTTCCACGGCCGGGTGCGGGACGTGGCCGGGAACCCGTTGGCGGGCGCGACCCTGGAGGTGTGGCACGCCGACGACGCCGGGTTCTACAGCCAGTTCGCGCCAGGGCTGCCGGAGTGGAACCTGCGCGGGACCGTCACCGCGGACGCCGACGGGACCTTCCGGATCCGCACGATCCGCCCCGCGCCGTACCAGATCCCGACCGACGGCTCGACCGGCGCGCTGATCCGCTCGGCGGGCTGGCACGCCTGGCGGCCCGCCCACCTGCACCTCAAGGTGTCCGCCGCGGGGTGCCAGCCGATCACGACCCAGCTCTACTTCGAGGGTGACGAGCACGTGGCCGACGACATCGCGTCCGCGGTGAAGCCGGAGCTGGTGCTGCGCCCCGACGTGGCGCCGGACGGCGAAGAGGCCCGCTACGACTTCGTGCTCGACCCCGCCTGATGCTGTTCGCGGTGCGGATGGACGTCGACCTCCCGCCCGGCCTCGACCCCGAGGTGCTGGCGCGGGAGAAGGCGTACAGCCAGGAACTCCAGCGCGCGGGCACGTGGCTCCACCTGTGGCGCGTGGTCGGGAAGTACTCGAACCTCAGCGTCTTCGACGTCGCCGACAACGACGAGCTGCACCGGATCCTGTGGGGCCTCCCGCTGTTCCCGCACATGAGGATCGACGTCACCCCGCTGGCGGACCACCCGTCGGCCATCCCCCTGAGTTGACCCGATCGGCACGGAGAAAGGACTTCGGGGAATGCCAACGACGAACATCTCCCGACGCGCGCTGGGCCTCGTGGTGGGGCTGTGCGGCCTCGCCATCGCCTTCGACGGCTACGACCTGGTCGTGTACGGCACGACCATCCCCTCGCTGCTCAAGGAGTGGCAGATCGGCCCGGCCGAGGCGGGCCGCATCGGCGGCTACGCGCTGATCGGGATGCTGGTGGGCGCGCTGCTGGTCGGCACCATCACCGACCTGTACGGCAGGCGCAAGACGCTCATCGGCTCCGTCACGTGGTTCTCGGTCTTCACCGCGCTGTGCGCCGCCGCGCCCTCCCCCGAGGTGTTCGGCGCGCTGCGGTTCCTCGGCGGCATCGGGCTGGGCGGCCTGATGCCCATCGCGTGCGCGCTGATCATCGAGTACGCGCCCGCCGAGCACCGCAACCTGACGTACGTGGTGATGCAGTCCGGGTACGCCGTGGGCGGCATCCTGGCCGCGTCGCTGGCGATCCCGCTGATCCCGGCGCTGGGCTGGCACGTCATGTACCTGATCGGCGCGGCTCCCGTGGTGCTGATCGTGCCGCTGGCGCTGAGGTACCTGCCGGAGTCGTTGGAGTACCTGGTGTCCCGCGGCCGGACCGACGAGGCCGCGGCGCTGGCGAAGCGGCTCGGGATCGCCGTCCCGCCCGCGCCGCCCGCCGGCGCCCGCTGGTACGACGGGGTGCGGACGCTGTTCTCCGGCGAGTACCGGCGGGGCACGGTGCTGCTGTGGATCGCCACGTTCTGCGCGCTGCTGATGGTCTACGGCATGAACACCTGGCTGCCGCAGATCATGCGGGCGCAGGACTACGCGCTCGGGTCGGCGTTGAGCTTCCTGCTGGTGTTCAACCTCGGCTCCATCGTCGGCTCCGTGCTCGGCGGCCGAGCGGCCGACCGGATCGGCTCGAAGCCGGTGATCGCGACCGCGTTCCTGCTGGCCGCGGTGAGCATCGGCCTGCTGAGCCTGAAGGCCCCGACGATCGCGCTGTACGCGCTGTTCGCCGTCGCCGGGTACGGCACGATCGGCACCCAGAACCTGATCAACGTCCACGTCGGCCGCTACTACCCGGCGTCCGCGCGGGCCACGGGCGTGGGCTGGTCGCTCGGTTTCGGCAGGCTGGGCGCCATCCTCGGCCCGATCGCGGGCGGCCTGATCCTCGGGTCGGGCCTGTCGGCGACGTGGAACTTCTACCTGTTCGCCGCCGTCGCGGTCGTCGGGCTGGCGGCCACCGCGCTGATCCCCGTGCGCGCCGCCAAGCGGGACAGCGTCGCGCTCGCCGCTTAGCACCAACGCTTTCAGGGCCCCAGCGAGTCGCTGGGG
>NZ_JBHYHC010000260.1:0-5542 GCF_042738955.1 Umezawaea sp. NPDC059074 | reverse complement strand
TTCGTATTCACGTTCCCACCAGGGTGACTACCGCGCGAGGCCGCGTCGGTAGGTCGGGTCACCATTTTTTCGAGCAGGGCGGGGACGGAGTCTCTGCCCTGCTCGAAAAAATCGAGGCTCGACGTGCCGACTAAAAGGCGGCCGAGCCCGGAGTCTGCGGAGCAGCGACCAAACTAATCTGCGTAGACCTTGGGGTCGAGCTTCCCGATGTAGGGCAGGTCGCGGTAGCGCTCGGCGTAGTCCAGGCCGTAGCCCACGACGAACTCGTTGGGGATGTCGAAGCCGACGTACTTGACCGGCACCTCGACCTTGACGGCGTCGGGCTTGCGCAGCAGCGTGCAGACCTCCAGCGAGCGCGGCTTGCGCGAGGCCAGGTTCTTCAGCAGCCACGACAGCGTGAGTCCGGAGTCGATGATGTCCTCGACGATCACGACGTCGCGGTCGGCGATGTCGCGGTCGAGGTCCTTGAGGATGCGGACGACGCCCGAGGAGGACGTCGAGGAGCCGTACGAGCTGACCGCCATGAACTCCAGCTGGACCGGCACGGGTAGTGCCCTCGCCAGGTCGGTCATGAACATCACCGCGCCCTTGAGCACCGTGATCAGCACGAGATCGGATCCACCGTCGTCGGGGTAGTCGGCCGCGACTTTCTTCGCGAGTTCGGTGACCTTGTCCCTGATCTCCTCTTCGGTGATCAGGGTTGAGGCGATGTCGCCGTCGTACACGGTGTCCCCTCTGTCATGACTGCCTTGGGTCTAGCTTGAGCCTGCCATGTGCGCGCCGCGCCACCAACCCGCCGGACAGCCACACTCCACCTTGGCCTCGCCACCCGGCTACCAGCGCGTCTACCGCCCGAACGTGCGAATCGGACAACTCGGGCGTGCCCGACGCGAGCAGCCAGCGGCGGATCACCCGGCGGCGCAACGCGGGGGGTAGTTCGCCGAGCGACGCAACGTCGGCAGGATCACCCTCGAAGGCCTCCGCCAGCGCGTCCAGGGCGTCGTTGTCGTCGCGCAACTGGGCGGCGGTGCGGGCCAGTGCGGCGGCGACCCCGCCCTGGAGGACGTCCTCCAGCAGCGGCAGCACCTCGGTGCGCAGCCGGACCCTGGTGTACGCCGGGTCGGTGTTGTGCGGGTCGTGCCACGGGTCGAGCCCGAGCGCGGCGCAGGCGGCGGTCGTGGTGGCCCTGGTGACGCCGAGCAGCGGGCGGCCCCACGGCCGGTCGAGCGGCCTCATGCCCGCGATCGACCGGGGCCCCGAGCCGCGGCCCAGGCCCAGCAGCACGGTCTCGGCCTGGTCGTCACGGGTGTGGCCCAACAACACCAGCCCGTCCGACGGTCGCAGCGCGGCGTACCTGGCCCGCCGCGCGGCCGCCTCCGGGCCGCCGCCGCCCTCGACGACGACCCGCAGCACCTCGGCTGCCAGCCCCAACCCGCGGCACTGCTCGGCGGCCCGGTCGGCGACCCGCGCCGACCCGGCCTGCAACCCGTGGTCCACGACCAGCGCGCGGACGGTCGTCCCCTTCAGGACGTGCGCGGTCGCCGCCGCCAAGGCCAGCGAGTCCGCGCCGCCCGACACCGCGACGGCGACCCCGCCGGACGCGTCGACCTCGTCCAGGAACCGCCGCACCGCCGTCCGGACCTCCGACACGGCCGGGTCGGGACGGTTCACGGGGCGACGCGGCGCAGCCACTCCGCCGGATCGGTGATCTCCGCGCGGGTCGGCAGGGTCTCCGGCGACGTCCACACCACGTTGAAGCGCTCCATGCCCACCGCGTCCACGACGTGCCCGGTGAACGCGGCGCCCTCGGCGTACTGGCGGACCTTCGCCTCCACGCCGAGCAGCGTGCGCAGCGCCCGGTCCAGCACGCCGCCGCCCTTGCGGCGCTCGGTGAACCGGTCGCGGATGGTGTGCACCGACGGCACCACGGACGGGCCGACGGCGTCCATCACGTGGTCGGCGTGGCCTTCGAGCAGCGTCGACAGCGCGACCAGCCGGTCGATCGCGGCCTTCTGGTCGGCCGACTGGAACAGCTCGATCAAGCCCATCGGGCCCTCGGTGTCGCGGATCCGCTTGCGGAACTCGCGGACCATCTCCGGCAGCTTGGTGATCGAGCCGGACGAGGAGTCCATGGCCGCCAGCAGGTCGGCGACCTGCGACGCGAAGTACTCGCGCAGCCACGGCACGCCGGTGAACTGGAGCCGGTGCGTGCACTCGTGCAGGCAGACCCACAGGCTGAAGTCCTCGGCGGGCACGTCCAGCGCCCGCTGCGCGCCGACGATGTTCGGCGCCACGAGCAGCAGCCGCCCGGCGCCGTTCGCACCGAACGGGTCGTACTGGCCGAGCACGCGGGAGCTGAGGAACGACAGCACGATCCCCGCCTGCACCCCGGCCGTGCTCGCCATGACCCCGCCGAACGGGCCGTTCGCCCTGGGCATCGCGGAGTCCGTCAGCGCGGACAGGCCCTGCACGGCGGCGCGCGCCCACGCGGGCCGGTCCACGACCTCGCCCGGCAGCAGCGGCAGGCCGTGGCCGAGGCCGGTCAGCTCGCGGACGTGCACCTCCGCCTCGGGAGCCAGTTCCCGCAGCCGGTGCACGGCGACGTCGGCCTCGGCTCTGGGGATGATCGGGCCCGGCCGGACCAGGCGCGCGGCCGTGGACGCGGCCAACTCCCAGTCGACGGGGGTGCTCGTCGTCTCGCCCGGTCGTGCCACACGGGCTTGCGGTGCCGCGTTCACCTCTTCGACGCTACCTGCGTGATCCGGCTACGCACAGCCGCAGCCACGCAGCGTGGCGGCGAGGACGTCGAGCGCGGGGCGCACCACGTCCTTGCTCTCCGGGCTGTTGGACATGAACGCGAACACCAGCAGCTTGCCCTCGGTGTCCACGACCGCGCCCGCGAGGGAGTTCGCGCCGGTCAGGGTTCCGGTCTTGGCCCGGACCCAGCCCTTGCCGCTCGCCGCCACGTCCCCGTAGCGGTTGGCCAGCGTGCCGCTGCCGCCCGCGACCGGCAGCGCCGTGAGCAGCGGGCGGAGCTTCGCGGTGCGCGGGTCGCTCGCGTCGGGCTTCGCCGCGACCTCGAGGATCTGGCCGAGCAGCTTCGCCGGGATCTTGTCCTGCGGCGAGAGGCCGCTGGCGTCGACGAACGTGGCTCCGGCGAGGTCGAACTGGTTCTTCGTCAGCACGTCCCGGACGGCCTTCGCGGCCCCGTCGAACGACGGCTGCTGGCCGTTGACCTTGGCGACCTCGCGGGCGACGGCCTCGGCCAGGACGTTGTCGGAGATCTGCATGAAGTTCTCGACGAGCTGGTCCACGGGCGCGGACTTGACCTCGCCGAGCACCTTCGGGTTCGCGTTCGTGGGGGCGGGACCGGGGACGACGTTGCCGACGCCGAGCCGTTGGGCGAGACCCGTGGCGGCGTCCATCGCGGGCGTGGCGGTGCGCGGGCTGTCCGGGTTCTGCGTGTCCTGCCTGCCGCCGTCGGTCATGAACGGCACGATCGGCGTCACCGAGCCGCCGGGGATGTCCAGCGGGTCCCAGCCCGGTGCCACGCCCTCGCCCGCGTAGCGGCTGAGGTCGAACTGGACCTGGGTGATCGGCGTGCCGCCGGTGGCTGCCTTGACCTGGGCGGCCAGGTCGTCGAGCGTCGCGGCGCCGGGGTAGACGGTGGTCGTGCCCGCCGGGCGCGAGGACAGGGTCGGGTCGCCGCCGCCGATGACCACCACCGTGCCGGGCGTGTCGCCCTGCACGACCTTGGTCGACAGCTGGGCGGTGTGGTCCAGCGACAGCAACGCCGCCGCCGCGGCGAGGATCTTGATCGTGGACGCCGGGATCGCGGGCGTGGTGTCGCCCTGCTGCCACAGCGCCGTGCCGGTCGCCGGGTCGATCACGACCCCGGTCAACGGGGCCAGCGCGCCCACCGCGGCGGGCCCGGACAGCGCGGACTTGATGCCGGAGGCGCTCGGCGTCGGGGCGTCCTTGGCGACGCCCTTCACCGCCAGCGACACCTTCGCGGGCGGGGCGGGCGGCTGCGTCGTCAACGCGGCGGCCCCGCCGAACCACTCGAGCTGGTTGGCCGCGAACACCGCGCCGCCCGCGAGCGCCACGACGAGCACGAGCGCGCCGACGAGCAGCAGCGGCTTCTTCCTCGACTTCGGCGTCTTCTCGAGTTCCGCGGTGTCCGGGGCGGGCTTCGCCTCGACGGCGGCCTCTGCCTGCGCGGGGATGCGCTCCGGCATCGCGCGCTGCGGCGGCGGGTCGAGCTGGACCTGCGGCCGTTGCGGCGGGGACAGCGGAGGGAGCTTCGGCTGGGGGCGGGGGACCTGGATCCGCATGGTCGGCGGATCGGCCGGACGCGGTGCGGGCGGTTTCGGCGCGGCGGGCCTGGGCCGCTGGACCTTGACCGTCGGCGGGTCGAACGGGCCCTTCTTCGGCGGGATCGGCACCGTCGCCTTGGGCGGCAGGGGCACGGTCGTGGTCGGCTGCTCCGACCTCGCCTCCGACTGGGGGTCCGGCTTCGGGGTCGGCTCCGCCTTCGGCGGGACCGGCACGGTCACCGTCGGCTGGTCGGTCGAGGCCTTCGGTCCCGGCTTGACGTCCGAGGAGGTCGAGGGCTTCGGCTCCGGCTCGGTGTCGGGCTTCGGGTTCTGTTCAGCGTCCGACTTGGAGTCCGCTGTGGAGCCCGACAACGACACGGTCTGCTGCTCCGGTGCGATCTCGAACACACCCGAGTCGTCGTCCTCGGTGGGCCACGAAAGCTCGTCCGGCGCACCGGAATCGGGGTCGCCAGGTCCGGGCACGCGATCCTCCGTTGGTCTGCTAAGGGCAATCTCACACCCACCACGATGCGAGCCGGGTGGTCGTCGTAGTCCACACTAGTGGCGCAACGGCAGAGGGTGTCGCACACGCGGCGTCACCTCAGCATGACGAGGCGAGACGAAGCAGAGGACGCGCAGTGGAGTTCGACGTCACCATCGAGATCCCCAAGGGTGTGCGCAACAAGTACGAGATGGACCACAAGACAGGTCGCATCCGCTTGGACCGCACCCTGTTCACGGCCACCCAGTACCCGGCGGACTACGGGTTCGTGGACAACACCCTGGGCGAGGACGGCGACCCGCTCGACGCGCTGGTGATCGTCCAGGAGCCCACGTTCCCCGGCTGCCTGATCAAGTCGCGCGCCATCGGCATGTTCCGCATGACCGACGAGAAGGGCGGCGACGACAAGCTGCTCTGCGTGCCCGCCGACGACCCGCGGTCGGAGCACCTGCGCGACATCCACCACCTGAACGAGTTCTACCGCCTGGAGATCCAGCACTTCTTCGAGGTCTACAAGGACCTCGAGCCCGGCAAGAGCGTCGAGGGCGCCAGCTGGGTCGGCCGCGTCGAGGCCGAGGCCGAGGTCATCCGGTCCTACCAGCGCTTGAAGGACGCGGTCGCCCGCGGCGAGGACCACTAGGTCCTCGAACGAAAAGGCCCCGCACCTCGATGAGGTGCGGGGCCTTTTTCTTACACGATCTAGTGAATCGGCAGCGGGGGTGCC
>NZ_JBHYHC010000259.1:0-5613 GCF_042738955.1 Umezawaea sp. NPDC059074 | reverse complement strand
GGTGCGGATGGTGTGGACGGTCCACCACGTCCTGCTCGACGGCTGGAGCGCGCACCGGCTGCTGGCCGAGGTGCTGTCCGGCGGGGGAGCGGGCCAGGCGCCGCGCGGCTTCCGCGACTACGTCGAGTGGCTGCGGGAGCAGGACCTGACCGTGCCGGAGGCGCACTGGCGCCGGGTGCTGTCCGGGTTCTCCGCGCCGACGCCGCTGCCGTTCGACCGGGTGCCCGGTGACGGGTACCGCGGCCGCTCCACGGCTCGGACGGACGTGGACCTGCCCGCCGAGCTGTCCGCGGGCGTGGCGAAGCGGGCCAAGGAAGCGGGCCTGACGGTGAACACCGTCGTGCAGGGCGCGTGGGCGCTCGTGCTGTCGGCCTACAGCGGCCACGAGGACGTCTGCTTCGGCGCGACGGTGTCCGGGCGGCCCGCGGAACTGGCCGGGGCGCAGGACATCCACGGCATCTTCATCACCACCCTGCCCGTGCGGACCACTGTGGACGGTGGGCGCGACCTGGTGGCGTGGCTGACGGACCTCCAGGCGGCCCAGGCGCAGGCGCGGGCGTTCGAGGCCGTGTCGCTGCCGCAGGTCCAGGCGTGGAGCGAGGTCGGCTCGGGCACGCGGCTGTTCGACAGCATCGTGGTGTTCGAGAACTACCCGATCGAGCTGGCCGCGTACGGCGGGCCGCGCAACATGGGCGCGACGGAGGTCAACGGGTACGCGGTCAACGTGGTCGCCTATCCGGGCGAGCGGCTGTCGTTCGTGTTCCGCCACGACCCGGAATTGCTGGAGGCCGGGACGGTCGAGCGGCTCGGCCGGAACCTGGCCGCGGTGCTGACGGCGTTCGCCGACGACCCGCACCGGCCCGTCCGCCGGATCGGCCTGCTCGACCCGGCCGACCGCGACCGCCTGCTCGTGGAGGGCAACCGCACCGACGCGGAGTACCCGGCCGCGACCGTGCCGGAGCTGTTCGCCCGGCAGGCAGAGGCCGTGCCGGACGAGATCGCCCTGTCCTGGACCGGCGGGGAGATGACCTACGCCGACCTGGACGCCCGGTCCACCCGGCTCGCCCGGCACCTGACCGCGCTCGGGGTGCGCGCCGAGTCGCGCGTGGCCCTGCTGCTCGGCCGGTCGCCGGAGGCCGTGGTCGCGATCCTGGCCGTGCTCAAGGCGGGCGGCGTGTACGTGCCGATCCACGGCAGCGTCCCGGACGACCGGGTGCGTTGGATCGTGGAGGACACCGCCGCGGTGCTCGTGCTGGCGGACGGCGCGTCCCGCTCGCGGGCCGCCGACGTGGACGTGCCCGTGCTCGCCCTGGACGACGACTCGGCGTGGGCGGGGGAGTCCGCCGACCGGCTCGACCCGGTCGGGCACCCGGACCGGCTCGCCTACGTCATGTACACGTCCGGCTCGACCGGCGTGCCCAAGGGCGTGGCGGCCACGCACGCGAACGTCGTCAGCTTCACCTGGGACCGCCGCTGGCGCACGGACGCCCACCGCGCGGTGCTGTTCCACTCGCCGATCGCGTTCGACGCGTCCACGTACGAGATGTGGACGCCGCTGCTGCACGGCGGGCGGGTGGTGATCGCGACCGGCGACCTCACCGCGCCGATGGTGGCCGAGCTGGTCGCCGAGCACGGCGTGACCGCGATCTTCCTGACCACGGCGCTGTTCACCGTGTTCGCGGACGAGGCCCCGGACTGCTTCGCGGGCCTCCAGGAGGTGTGGACCGGCGGTGAAGCCATGGCGGTCGACGCCGTCCAGCGCGTGCGCGAGGCCTGCCCCGGCTCGCTGGTGTTCAACGTCTACGGCCCGACCGAGACGACCACCTACGTGACGGCGCACCTGATGACCGGCCCGGACTCGCCGATCGGGCGGCCGCTGGACAACACCAGGGCGTACGTCCTGGACCGGCACCTGGAACCCGTGCCGCCGGGCGTGCCCGGAGAGCTGTACCTCGCCGGGACCGGGCTGGCCCGCGGGTACCTCGGGCGGCCGGGCATGACGTCGGAGCGGTTCGTCGCCGACCCGTTCGGCGACACCCCCGGCGGCAGGCTCTACCGCACCGGCGACCAGGTGCGGTGGACCGAGGACGGCGAGCTGGAGTTCGTCGGCCGGGTCGACGGCCAGGTCAAGATCCGCGGCCTGCGGATCGAGACCGGCGAGATCGAGGCGGCCATGCGGGCGCACCCCGACGTGCGCGACGCCGTGGTCGTGGCACTGCGGTCGGAGGTCGGCCACTTCCTGGTCGGCTACCTCCTGCCGCGCGACGGCGCCGAGCCCGACCTCGGGCCGTGGCTCGCCGAACGGCTGCCGGGGTACATGGTGCCCACCGAGTTCGTGGCGCTGGAGCGGTTCCCGCTCAACGCCAACGGCAAGGTCGACCGGGCCGCGCTGCCGGACCCGGAGCGCGGGCGGCGGGCCGACGTCGAGTACGTCGAGCCGCGCGACGCCACCGAGGTGGCCATCGCCGGGATCTTCGCCGACGTGCTGGCGGTGGAGAAGGTCGGCGCGCTGGACGACTTCTTCGCGCTCGGCGGCGACTCCATCACCAGCCTGCGCATCGCGTCCCGCGCCCGGCGGGCGTTCGGCGTGGAGATGTCCCCGCGGGACCTGTTCGAGAACCGGACGGTCGCCGCGTTGTCGGAATCGGTGCTGCGACGGCTGATCGCGGACCTCGAGAAGACCGCCACTGGGAGCACGTCATGACCGACGCCCTGTTCGACCGCGTGGCCGCGCTGCCGGAGGACCTCCAGGCGCTGCTGCGGCAACGACTGGCCGGACTGGCCGACGACTCCGGCATCTCGCGCCGGACCGACGACGGCCCCGCGCCGCTGTCGGCCGCGCAGCAACGGCTGTGGTTCATGCACGAGCTGGACCCGGACAGCGTCGAGTACCAGGTCCCCCTGGTGCTGCGGCTGACCGGCGACCTGGACGTCGTCGCGCTGCGCCGCGCGCTCGGCCGGGTCGTCGCCCGGCACGGGTCGCTGCGCACCACGTTCGACTCGGTGGACGGCGTCGGCGTCCAGGTCGTGCACGACCACGTGGACGTGCCGCTGCCGGTCGTGGACGTGGCCGAGGAGGACCTGGAGGCGCACCTGCTCGCGGCGGCGGCCCGGCCGTTCGACCTGCGGACCGGGCCGGTGCTGCGGGCGTCGCTGCTGCGGATCGCCGACGGCGTGCACGTGTTCGTGGCGCACACGCACCACATCGTCACCGACGGCTGGTCGCTGCGGGTGTTCGCCGACGACCTGAGCGCCGCCTACCGCGGCGAGCTGCCGTCGCAGTCGCTCGCGTACGTGGACTTCACCGCGTGGCAGCGGGACCGGCTCGCGGGCGCGGCGCTGGACGGGCAGGTCGAGTACTGGCGCGACCGGCTCGACGGGCTGACCTCGCTGGACCTGCCGACCGACTTCCCCCGGCCTGCGGTCCGGGAATCGGCGGGGTCAGCCCACCTGTTCGAGGTGCCGGAACCGCTGGTGTCGCGGCTCAAGGAGCTGGCCCGCGAGCAGGGCGCGACGCTGTTCATGACCCTGGTGGCCGCGACGCAGCTCGTGCTGTCGCGCTACACCGGCCAGCACGACGTCGCCGTCGGCACGGCGACCTCCGGGCGCGACCGGGTGGAGCTGGAGGGCCTGATCGGGTTCTTCGTCAACACCCTGGTGGTGCGCGGGAAGATCGACCCGAAGGCGTCGTTCGCCGAGTTCCTGCGGGCCACCCGCGCCACGGTGCTGGACGCGTTCGCCAACGACGAGGTGCCGTTCCAGCGGCTCGTGGAGATCCTGCGGCCGGAGCGCGACCCGAGCCGTCCGCCGCTGGTCGAGGTCGCGGTCAACCTGCAGAACACCCCCGAGGGCGTGGTGGAGTTGGCGGGCGTGCGGGTCGAGCAGCTCGTGCCGCCGGTGCTGGTCGCCCCGATGGACCTGTCGTTCGACTTCGTCGAGCGGTCCGGCGCGCTGGTGACCCACCTCGGCTACAACACCTCGCTGTTCGAGCCCGCGACGGCCGAGCGGCTGGCGGGGCACCTGCTCACGCTGCTCGCGGCCGTCGTCGCGGAGCCGCACCGGAAGCTGGCCCGCATCTCGGTGCTGGATCAGGCCGAGCAGGACCGGCTCGTGGCCGAGCGCTTCCCCGCCCCGGAGCTCCTGACGGTGCCGGAGCTGTTCGCCGAGCAGGTCCGGTTCGACCCGACCGCGCCCGCGCTGATCAGTCCGGAGAGGACGGTCGACTACCGCGAGCTGGACGAGTGGTCCGACCGGGTCGCCCGCGCGCTGGTGGCGCGGGGCGCGGGGCCGGAGCGGCTGGTGGCCGTGCGCGTGCCGCGGTCGATCGAGTTCGTCGTGTCCGTGCTCGCGGTGCTCAAGACCGGGGCCGCGTACCTGCCCCTCGACGTCGAGCACCCGGCCGAACGCCTGCGCTCGCTGGTCGACGACGCCCAGCCCGTCCTCGTCGTGACGCCGGACCTGCTGGCCTCGATCGACGGCGAGGACCACCCGCCGCTCGCCGTGGACCTGCCGCTCTCGGCCGCCGCGTACGTCATGTACACCTCCGGCTCGACCGGGCGGCCGAAGGCCGTCGTCACCACGCACGCGGGCATCCATGCGCTCATCGCCGCCCAGCGCGAGCAGCTCGACGTCGGACCCGGCTCGCGGGTGCTCCAGTTCGTGTCGGCCGCCGTCGACGCGGCGTTCTGGGAGCTGGGCATGTCCGTGCTGTCCGGCGCGGCGCTGGTCCTGGCCTCCACGGCCCGCATCACGCCCGGCGAGCAGCTTGCCGACGCGTTGACCACGCACCGGATCACCCACCTGTCGCTGCCGCCGACGGCGCTCAAGGCGTTGCCGCACAACGACTACCCGCATCTGCGCACGCTCGTCGTCGCCGCCGAGGCGTGCCCGCCCGCGCTGGTCGACCTGTGGGCTCCCGGACGGCGGATGGTCAACGCCTACGGCCCGACCGAGGTCACCACCACCAGCACCATGAGCCGTCCCCTCACGCCGGGGCAGCACGTCGACAGCGTGCCGATCGGGCACCCGCTGCCGGGCATCCGCGCGTACGTGCTGGACGCGGCGCTGCGGCCCGTCCCGGTCGGCGTGCCCGGCGAGCTGTACGTCGGCGGCGGCGGCCTGGCCAGGGGCTACCGCAACCGGCCCGACCTGACGGCGGACCGGTTCGTCGCCGACCTGTTCGGCGAGCCCGGCTCCCGGATGTACCGGACCGGCGACCTGGTGAAGTGGTCGCCCGACGGCGACCTGCACTACCTCGGACGCACCGACGACCAGGTCAAGATCCGGGGGTTCCGGGTCGAGCTGGGCGAGGTGGAGGCCGCGCTGGCGGCGCACCCCGACGTGCGGGGCGCGGCGGTCGCGGTCAAGCCGGACGCGAGGGGTGTCCGGAGGTTGGTGGGGTACCTGCTCGGGACGCCGGACGTGGCGTCCCTGCGGGTGTTCCTGCGCGAACGGCTGCCGGAGCACATGGTGCCCTCGGCGTTCGTGGCGCTCGACCGGTTCCCGGTGGGTGGCACCGGGAAGGTCGACCGGGGCGGGCGGGCCCGCCCGCGCGGGGGGCGCGCCCCCCCCCCCCCCCCCGGCGCCCCCCCCCCCCCCCCCCCACACCGGGGA
>NZ_JBHYHC010000258.1:0-5767 GCF_042738955.1 Umezawaea sp. NPDC059074 | reverse complement strand
CCCCGCCGTGCCCCCCGCGGCACGGGTGGCCCGCCGGTTCGGGCGCTCCGGTGTCAGGTGGTGACGACCTCCTGCCAGGCGTGGTGGGCGGCGGCTCTGGTGAACTCGCGGACGTGGAGGCCTGCTCGTAGCCAGGCGAACGGGAAGGCGTCGCCCGCGTCCCTGATCACCCTGCCGAAGGCGTCGCGGTCGCGGTCTCGGGAGGTGGTGGCCAGGTCTGCCAGCAGTGTTGCCGTGGTGGTGAGGCCGGTGCGGGTCAGGAGTGCGACGTCCCTGTTCGCCGAGGCGATGGCGGCGACCGCCCTGCCGCCCAGGGTGACGCGGTGCAGGACGTTCGCCAGCGGGCGGACGGGGTGGGGGAGTTTGTCGGTCTGGTGCGGGCGTTCGGGGAGTTCTCGGGTGCCGTCGCCTGCCACGTGGGAGCGTTGGATGCTGTCCAGACCCAGGTCGACGTGGTGGTGAAGGTCTGCGGGCAGGGCGAGGTCGTCGCCGGAGATCGCCAGGGCCACGGCGGTGCCTGGTCGGTCCGGGAGGAGGCGGGCGACGATCCGGAGGCGGAGGCCGCCCGCGCCCGCGAGGACGCGCAGGTTCTCCCGCGCCCGGCTGCCCTCGCCGACCAGGTCGAGGTGGGCGTTGTCGGTCGCGACCCGCAGCGCGCCGCCCGCCGCGCCCTGCACCACGCCGTCCAGGAACACCAGGTCGGCACCGGCGGGGCGGTGGGTGGCGGGTCTGGTGTCGGCGTGGAACGCGCGGGCGATCTGGTCCGCCAGCGGCACGGCCCACAGGCCTGCGAGCGGGGGGCTGGTCCACGGGGTGCCGGACGCGGCCACCGCCCGCACGGCCTTGCCCGCGCCCAGGCGGTGGTCCGGTGACGCCGTGCCGCCGGACAGCAGGAGGCCGCCCCGGCCCAGGTCGCGCTGGGAGAGGCCGGACTCGCCGATCGCGACCGCCCCGCTCGCGGCCGCGGCGATGCGTTCCGGGCCGCCCGGCATGATCGCGGGGACGGTCCACAGCACCCCCGAGTCGTCCACGAGGTGCGTGACCACGCCGCTGTAGCCGGACGTGGTCAGGACGGTCTCGGTGCACAGGCCGTACAGCCGCAGCGCGCCGATGGGGGAGTACTCCCGGCGGGCCGTGCCGCGCAGTTCGGACGGGTCCGCCGTGCCGGTGCCCGCGCGCAGGTCGTGGCACAGCAGCAGGAGGTCGACGAGCTCGGCCGTGAGGACCTCCCGGTCGAACGAGGAGTCGCCCGTGCGGGCCGCGGCGAGCGCGGCGGCGATGCGCAGCCCGCCCGCCGAGGCCCGGTACAGGCCTGCCACACGGGCGATGTGCACGGCCCGGAGCAGTTCCGCCCGCACGACCGCGCCGCTGCCGGTCGCGCCGGAGCGCAGCACGGTCGAGCACGCGTCCCACAGCGCGGTCGCGGCGGCGCGCTCGTCCGCGCGGACCTCCACCACGGCCTCGACGGTCGTCGGAACGACCTCCTCGACCGCCGGGGCCGTCTCCTCGACCGGGCCGTCGGCGATCTCGGCCGCCGCCACGGCGATGCCGCGGTGCAGGCACTTCGGCGCGAGCAGGCAGCTGCACGCCAGGTCGGTCGCGGCGGTGAGGACACCGCCGTGCAGCGTCCAGGTGAGGGTGGTGTCGGCGTCCAGGACGGCGGTGGCCGTGTCGCCGTCGACGGCGACCTCCCACTCGGCCGCGCGGTCCAGCGAGGTGTCCACCCGCTTGCGCAGGCGGGGCGGCAGCGCGTCGAGCACGTCCGCCACGACCGCGGGAGCGACGGGGATCATCCGCGCACCTTCTCGCCGACCCAGCGGGCCAGCGCCTGCGGGCTGAGCGCCGCCACCGGCATCCCGGCCGCCACCAGCGCGCCCGCGACCGCCGTCGAGTAGCGGGCCTGCCCGGTGTCGTCGAGGCTGGCGCACCCGAGCACGGTCACCCCGGAGGTGACCAGCTCCTTGACCTGCCCGACGAGCGACGCCAGCGGGCCGCCCTCCTCGAAGTCGCTGACCAGCACCACCATCGTCCTTTCCGGGACGGTCACGAGGGAACGGGCGTGCCGCAGCGCGCCCGCGATGTGCGTGCCGCCGCCGACCCGCACCTCCAGCAGCAGCGACAACGGGTCGGACACCCGGTCGGTCAGGTCGACGACCTCGGTGGAGAACGCGAGGAAGTGCGTCGACAGCGACGGCACCCCGGCGAACACCGCCGCGGTGAGCGCCGACCACACCGTGGACGCCTCCATCGAGCCGGACACGTCCACCACCAGCACCAACCGCCAGTCGCTCGACTTGCGGCCGCGGGTGCGGAACACCGGCCGCTCCGGCACCACCAGCACCCGGCCGGTCGAGTCGCGTCGCGCGGTGGCGAGGTTCGCCCGCAGGGTGCGGGGGAGGTCGAGCTTGCCGCCCGGTCTGCGGGTCGGCACCGGCAGCTGCATCCCGGTCAGCGCCGGGCGGACCCGGTTCGCCAGCTGGGCGGTCAGCTCCTTGACCAGCCGTTCCACCAGCGGGCGCAGCTTGGCCAGCGAGGCCTCGGACAGGCCGCCCGCCAGGGAAAGCACGCTGCGGAGCAGGTCGACGGACGGCCGCACCGAGCCGGGGTCGATCTCCAGCGCGGCCTCCAGCCTCCCGCCTTCCGCGGCGGCGGCCAGCACCTCCTCGCGGACGTGGTCGCCGAACAGCTCGCGCAGTTCCTCCGACCACTCGCGCACGTCCGGGAACGGGTCCGAGCGGTCCGCTCCCGCGTCACCGCGCAGCGCGCCCTCGCCCCGGTCCTGGCCGTACAGCTCGTCCAGCGCGGCCGCGTACCGGGCCCCGCCCTGCGGACGGTCGCCGCGCGCGCCGAGCACCAGCCGCCACCGGATGGCGGCGGGCAGCTCGCCGGGTGTCGCGGCGGGTATGTCCACAGTGGAGGGCTCGTCGAGCGGCACCGCGGCACCGCTGTGCTCCAAGCCGTGCGAGCGCAGGACTTCCAGCGCGGCGTGCTCGGCGTTCAGCCACAGCGCCAGCAGCTCCGGGTCCGGCGCGTCGGTCGCGTCGACCCGGTCGCCGGTCCGCGCCTCGACCACCGCGAGCACGCGGGCGCGCGCCGCGGGGCCGATCGAGGTGAACGCGCCGCGCAGCGCGGGCAGCCGGTCCAGGAAGTCGCGGTCCGCCAACCCCTCCACGCGGTCCAGCAGCGGTTCCAGGGTCTCCGGCGTCTCCAGCAACGCCGACGCGGCCGCCAGCACGCCGGTCAGGCCGTGCCGCAGGACCCCGCGCCGCTCGGGGGTCGTGGCGCTGTCGATCCACGACGCCACCCGCTCGCCGAGCACCTCCGGCGAGGTGAGGCCGAGCAGGACCCGCGTGGCTCCGGCTGCCCCGGCGATCAGCGGCGACGCGTCGTCCGCCAGCCGCCGCAGGGTCGACGCGAGGCGCAGACCGGTGCCGTGGCCGTCGTGGCGCTGGCCCAGTTCGACCAGCGCGTGCGCGTCCGCCGGGTCCTCGGACCCCGCCAGCCCGTCGAGCTGGGCGACCGCCGCGGTCTCCAGGTCGCGCGCCAGCAGGGGGTGCGCGTCCAGCACGTCGCCGGGCGTGCCGGGCAGGTGGCCCGCGCGCAGCCGGTCGACGAGGTCGAGCGCGGCCAGCAGGTCCGGCAGGGTTCCGGCCGACGGCAGGACCGTCGCCGCGTCGCCCAGCAGGTCGTGCACCAGCTCGGGCAGGCCGCACGCCGCCGCGGCGGACAGGTCGGCCAGCACGTCGTCCGGCGTGTGACCGCCCTTCTGCTCCCGGTCGGCGCGGCGGGCGCGCAGCCTGCCGTACGCCGCCAGTGGCAGGGTCGCGCCCCACAGGCCCGCGACGGGCAGGGTCGCCGCGGTCGACGGCGTCCACGTCGCGGTCCAGCGGGTGGTGAGCGCGTCACCGCCGCCGACCCCGGTGGTCGCGGTCGACTCGGCGTAGCTCACGCCGAGGACGGCGAGCTGCCGCAGCGCGACCTCCCGGCGCGCGTCCAGCGCGGACCGCAGCGGGTCCAGCCGCAGGACCGCCGGTTCCCGGCTGCCGGGGCCGGGCAGGCGCAGTTCCGCCAGCAGCGACTCCACGGCCGGAGCGAGACCGGATCGGGGCGTGCCGGGCGCGAGGACGCCCGTGCGGTGGCCCACCAGCACGTCACCCGCCGCGCGGGCGACGATCCGGCCGCGGCCGAGCGGTTCGGCGTGGGTGAGGACGGTCTGCACCGCCTCCACGACCTCACCGCGCCCCGGCGCGGGCAGCCCGCGCAGCCGGGCCAGGTCGACGGCCAGCCGCAGCGTCTCGCGCGCCTCGCCGGGACCGGCCGGATGACCGAGTTCCCGCACCCGCGAGCAGATCCGCACGATCACGGCCGCCGCGGCGGCCTCCACGGCCTCCGGGTCGCCCTCGGCCTCCAGGACCGCTTGCTGCCACTCGGGGTCGCGGATGCCCGCCGGGTACCCGGACCGCTCGTCCAGCAGCGAGAAACCGTAGGGCACCAACGAGGTCACGACGTCGTCGCTCTTGGGATCGGGCTCGACCGTGTCGCCCTCGGGCCCGTGCAGCAGGGCCGCGGCGTGGAACGAGCCGACCACGGCCGCGCACCGCCGCCCCTCGGCGAGCCCCACGGCCCGCCGCATCCACGCCTCGCGGCGCAGGTCGAACGGGTCGACGCCGGTGCCCGCGGAGTCCTCCCGCATCGCCCAGCCGACCAGCAGCGCGGCCCGCCGGATCGCCTCGGCCGTCTGACCGGGCGCGGCGGCCTCCACCAGCCGGTCCCACAGGTCGTCGCCATCGCGGCCGGTGATGGTCCGGCGCAACGCGTCGGTCAACGGCGACGGCCCCCGCTCACCCCGCGAGTGCCCGCCACCGCGCAACGCCAACGGCAGGTCGCAGGGCCGGACCTCGACACCGTTGGCGTGCGCCCAGCGCACCGCCGCCAGCTCGGGGGAGAAGTCGGCGAACGGGTAGAACGCCAGACTGCCTCCGTCACGCGCCGCGCCGGACAACGCGACCGGCGCGGTGAGACCGGGATCGGCCAGGTGCGGCAGCCACCGCCCCAACTCCTCGGGCAGCTCGACCAGCACCACCTCGGGATCGGCCGCCTCCAGCATGGCGGGCATGACGGCCGCCAACGCGGGCGAGTGGTGCCGGACGCCGATCAGGTACGGCACGCGGTGCCCCGCGAGCCGCTCGACCACCGTGGGGTCGACGTCGGCCGGGATCGTGGAGGTCACGCGACCACCTCCGGTCGGGGGGAGGGGCCGGGCGATGGTACGAGGAAGTGCTTGCCCACCACGGTGTCCTGGGTGGAGCGGGGGGCGCGGGGTCCCTTGGGGGACTGCGCCAGGCCGAAGTCCTGGCTAGACAGGAAAAGGGGGGTGGCGAACGGTGGCGCGGAGAAGCGCCTGTTCGCCAAGGGGGCGTGGCGGTAGGTCGGTTGGGACTTCGAAATGCGCGGGCCTTCGGGAGATCGTGGCAGGCCGAGGCCTGATGGGACCGAGGCAGGGGTGGAGCTGGATGCGTTGTGGCGCAGGGGAAAACGGAGGGTGGACCTGGAGAGTCTACTGTGGAGGGTATTGGGTGGGGGAGTCATGCGGTGCCTCGGGCGCGCTGGGGTGGGGGTGGGGGGCCCGGTGGGGGGGGGGGGCGGGGGGGCCCCCCCCCCCCGCCCGGTTTTTCCGCCCCCGCGCCCCACCCCCCCCACTGGGGGGCCTTTACCGGGGGGGGGGGGCGCCCCCCCCCCCCCGCCGCCGAGCCGGTGAGGACCAGGT
>NZ_JBHYHC010000257.1:0-5851 GCF_042738955.1 Umezawaea sp. NPDC059074 | reverse complement strand
ACCGGCTGAGCGGCCCCTGACGGTGGCCGCGGCCACCGTCAGGGGTTGGCGCGGACCGCCCCGTTGAGCCGGCAGATCGTCGGCTCGGCGGCGTCACCGGTGCGGCTCGCCTGGAAACCGATGCCGATCGAGGTGTCCAGGGCGTCGTGAGGTCGAAGCGGTGCCCCGCTAGGCACGGGCCCACCTCTGGTTGGCCTGGCCGTTGCACGTCCACAAGACCAGTCGGGAGCCGTTCGCGGTGGCGGCCTGCTCGACGTCCAGGCACAGGCCCGCTCGGGTGTTGCGCAGGGAGCCGTCGGAGCCGAGGGTCCACTTCTGGTTGTCCTGGCCGTTGCACGACCAGATGATCACCCGCGTGCCGTTCGCGGTGCCCTGGTCGTAGGCGTCGAGGCACTTGTCGCCGAACACGCGGACCTCGCCGCCCGCCCACGTCGTCCACAGCTGGTTCGCCGCGGTGTGGCAGTCCCAGATCAACGTGGCGGCACCGGCGGCCGTGGAGGCGTTGTCGACGTCGAGGCACCGGTTCGACCCGGCGCCGCGCAGCCGTGAGGTCGTGTTCGCCAGCGGGCTGCCCCCGGTCACCCGGTAGGCGGCGACGCCGTGCGCGGGCACGCTCGCCGAGACGGTGCCGGACGTGCTCGACGTCCCTCCCGTCCACAGGTCGAGCAGGGTGAACGCGCTGCCGCTCAGACCGATCTGCGCGGCGGTGGTGGAGATCGTCGCCGTGGCGCCGCCGCGGTTGAAGAGGCCCACCGCGACCGAGCCGTCGGACAGGGCCTTGGCGAACACCTCCGTGGTGCCGTCGTCGCGGACGCGGCGGCCACCCGCGCCGAGCGGGTCCTGGTTGACCGCGAGCAGGCGGGGGTTGCGCAGGACCGCGCTGATGTCCGAGGACATGGAGCGGATGTCGTTGCCCGCCATGAGGGGCGCGGCCAGCAGCGACCACAGGGCGAAGTGCGACCGCGACTCGGTGAGCGTGAGGCCGGGGCGGCCGACGACGAGCATGTCCGGGTCGTTCCAGTGGCCCGGCCCCGACTGCGCGGCCAGCGGGGCGGTCACGTCCAGGACGTTGCCCACGCCCATCGGGTAGCTGTTGGTGTTGCCGTTCTGCCAGATGTCGAGCAGGTCCTCGGTGGTGCGCCACAGGTCCGCGACCGGGCCCCAGTCGTACTTGTCGCCGGTGATGGCGTGGAAGCTGTTGGGGTTGACGCTGTAGACGATCGGGCGGCCGGTCGCGCGCAGGGCGTCGCGCATGACGGCGAAGCGGGCGACCTGCTCGTCCCGCGTGCCCGCGCCGGAACACCAGTCGTACTTCAGGTAGTCCACGCCCCAGGACGCGAACGACCGGGCGTCCTGGGCCTCGTGGCCCTTGCTGCCGGTGGAACCGGGGTGCGCGCCGGAGGTCTGGGCGCACGTGCGCTCGTTCGGCACCTGGTAGACGCCGAACTTCAGGCCGCGGGCGTGGATGTAGTCGCCGAGCGCCTTCATGCCGCTCGCGAACTTCGTCGGGTGGGCCCGCAGGTCGCCCGACGAGTCGCGCTGCGGGTCGAACCAGCAGTCGTCCACGACGACGTACTGGTAGCCGGCGTCCCGCATGCCCGACGACACCATCGCGTCCGCCGCTTGGCGGACCTGGGTCTCGGTGACGCCGCAGCCGAAGCTGTTCCAGGAGTTCCAGCCCAGCGGCGGGGTGAGCGCCGGGCTGCCAGGGGCCGCCGCCGAACCGGGGGCGGTGACGCCGAGGACCGCCAGCACCGCGGCGATCACGAGGAGGAGTGGACTTCTTCGCGGCATGGTCGTCCCTTTCCGGACACGGCGGGGACTTTGCCGAACGAACGTATCCACGGCGACGACGGCCGGTCAAAGCTAAATGTGCGCAGTTGTTTTTAGCCTTGGCCGGAAAGGAATGCCGCCATTCGCCGAAAGGACTCCGTTCAGGTGGACATCCCCACCGCGTCACCGGCGGCCGTCCTCACCGGTGCCGCCACGGACTTGACCGAGCCGCCCCGGCGGACGGGCATGGGGACGCGGTGGACGGCCGTGCCTCCCCCGCGTTCCGGCGCGAACAGCAGCTCCACCGCCTTCGCGCCGAGTTCGCGGTGCGGCAGCACGACGGTCGTCAGCCGCGGGCGCAGCCACGAGGCGACGGGGTGGTCGTCGAAGGACATCACCGACACGTCCCCCGGCACGGACAGCCCGGCGTCGGCGAGCGCCTGGTAGGCCCCGAACGCCAAGCGGTCGTCGAAGCACAGCAGGGCCGTGGGCCTGGTGCGGCGCAGCAGCTCGCGGGTGGCGTCGTAGCCGTTCTCCGGGCTCCAGTCCGCGCACGGGCGGCCGCCCACCACGGCCACGCCCGCGTCGCCGAACACCTCGCGGATGCCGGTCAGGCGTTCCACCACGGCGATCCCGGCCGGGCACACCTGGTCCGGGCCGGGTCCGACGCCGATCAGGTGAACGCCCTCGCGGTGCCCGGCCTCCACGAGCACGCGGGCGGCGGACCGACCGGCCTGCACCTCGTCGGGCACCACCGACGGCAGCGGGGACCAGGTGAGCGGCAGGGCGTTGAGGAGCACGGCGGGACCGTCCTCCAGCCCCTTGGGCACGACGACCCTCTTCGTGGACATGGCGGCGTACACGATGCCGTCGACCCGGCGGTCCCGCATCGCCTCGACCAGCGACCGCTCGACCTCGGGGTCACCACCGCTCTCGCCGGTGAACAGCACGAAACCCCGCGCGCCCGCCGCCTCCGCCGCCCCGCGCACCAGGTCGCCCGCCAGCGGGGACGACACCACGGAGTCGATGATCAGCCCCACGGTCCGCGTCCTGCCCTTGAGCACCCGGTCGGACACCGCGTACCGCCGGTACCCCAGGTCGCGGGCGGCCGCCCGCACCCGGCTCTCCGCGTCGTGGGAGATGCGCAGGTCCCGACCACGCCCGGTCAACACCAAGGACGCGGTCGTGGGCGAGACACCACTCGCCTTGGCCACATCGGCCAGCGTCACCCGTTGTCGCACCACAAAGCCTCCGTCTCGACGGCGATCGACCGAATCAACGGACATAGGCACCCGGCAGGACACCCGTTGAAAAAGAGTTGGCTAAACGAACAGGGCCGAGCGAAACGCCTCCCGAAATCGCGGGCGGACCGTTTCGACGTGAACGGGAACCGCTTCCCGTCGGTCTCCTCTCCCCGAACCCGACGGGTTCAGCGCGTCAACCGGCCGGGGTCCCCGGCGGCGGCGCGGCGCACCAGCCACGCCTCGGTGATGTGGGTGAACGTGGCCTCGGCGGCGCCCGCCTCGTCGCGGGCGGCGATGCGCTCGAAGATCCGCCGGTGCCCGCGGTTGGACGCCTGGCAGAACTCCAGCCCGCTCACGCCGACGTAGCTCGCTGTGTTGATGACCTGGCTCTCCAGCGCGCGGACCACTCCACGGGCGATCCGGTTCCCCGACGCCCGCATGATCGTGTCGTGGAAGGCCCGGTCGTGCTCGTGGTAGGCGGGGACGTCGTGGACCAGCTCGTCCATCCGGTCCACCAGCGCGCGCAGCCGGTCGAGGGTGTCCTGGTCCGCCACGCGGGCGGCGACCTGCGCCATGTCGGACTCCAGCAGCCGCCGCGTGACGACGAGGTCGTCCAGGACGGCCAGGCTCTCGTCCTCGGCGATGGTGGCGGCGAGGACCGTCTCGTCCAGCATGTTCCACGCCACGGGCGGGGTGACCACGGTGCCCGCGCCCTGGCGCACCTGCACCAGCCCCTTCTCCTGCAACACCTTCACCGCTTCGCGGACCACCGTCCGGCTCACCGAGAACATCTCGCAGAGCACGGGTTCGGGCGGCAGGGTGGAGCCGTGCGGGTGGACGCCGCGAACGATGCGCTCCACCAGCTCGGCCGTGATCGCCTTCGCCAGGTTGGTAGGCCTGCGGGCCCACGCGGGGCTCGCGGGGACGGCCGCGGTCGGCTCGGGGCTGGTCGTCGTCATCGTCCCTCCGGGTGCGCTGCGCGGCTCGCCCACTATGGCACGTGCGCACCAGTCGTAACACCGTTGACATCTGACGTCATACGGGTCGGCCTCGCGCTGAGCTGCCAAACCTGGTCTTTCAGCTAAATTGTTAGCGCTAACTTTAGCTGGACGCCGATTTCAGGAACGGAGAGTCACCTCCACTAGGCCTTTCAAGTGGCCTTTGGGAGCGCTCCCTGATTCTGATGGCCCATTAGCACCAATGTCGCCGGTTTCCTTCTTGTGAACGCGAACACCCGCTGCCACACTTCCGCTCGGCGCGTCTTCCCCGTGCCCTGCGCGCGGTCGACCCCGGCAAAACCCATCACCGCCCGGACGTTCCGGGCGGACTTCGGAAAGCGTGGAAGATGAAACTGACATCGAGGTCAGTGTCGTTGCCCGCCCTGGCGGCGACGGTCCTGGCGGCCGCGCTCGGCGCGACGCTGCTCGTCACCGGCACCGCCAACGCGGCCACCACACTCGGCGCCGCCGCCGCTCAGACCGGCCGGTACTTCGGCGCCGCCATCGCGGCCGGGAAACTCGGCGACTCGACCTACACCGGGATCGTGAACCGCGAGTTCAGCATGATCACGGCCGAGAACGAGATGAAGTGGGACGCCACCGAGCCCAACCGCGGCCAGTTCAGCTACTCCAACGGCGACCGGATCGCCAACCAGGCCTTGAACAACGGCAAACGGCTGCGCGGCCACGCCCTGCTGTGGCACCAGCAGCAGCCGGGGTGGGCGCAGGGGCTCAGCGGCTCCGACCTGCGCAGCGCGGCGATCAACCACGTCACGCAGGTCGCGACCCACTACAAGGGCAAGGTCTACGCCTGGGACGTGGTCAACGAGGCGTTCGCCGACGGCAGCTCCGGCGGCAGGCGCGACTCGAACCTCCAGCGCACCGGAAACGACTGGATCGAGGCCGCGTTCCGCGCCGCCCGCGCGGCGGACTCGAACGCCAAGCTCTGCTACAACGACTACAACACCGACGGCATCAACGCGAAGTCCACGGGCATCTACAACATGGTGCGCGACTTCAAGTCCCGCGGCGTGCCGATCGACTGCGTCGGGCTCCAGTCCCACCTCTCCAACGGGCCGCCCAGCGACTACCAGGCCAACATCAAGCGCTTCGCCGACCTCGGCGTCGACGTGCAGATCACCGAGCTGGACATCTCCGGGTCGAGCCAGGCCACCGGCTTCTCCTCGGTGACCAGGGCGTGCCTCGCCGTGTCCCGGTGCACCGGCATCACCGTGTGGGGCGTCCGCGACAGCGACTCGTGGCGCACGGGCGAGAACCCGCTGCTGTTCGACAGCTCCGGCAACAAGAAGTCCTCCTACACCGCGGTCCTCGACGCCCTCAACGCCGGTGGGACCACGGTTCCGGGCGGTGACCCCGGCACCACCACGACCACGACGACGACCACCACGACCACGCCCAACCCCGGCACCGGTGGCTGCACCGCGTCGGTGTCGTTGAACGCCTGGAACGGCGGTTTCGTCGCCACCGTCAAGGTCACCGCGGGCTCCTCCGCGTTGAGCGGCTGGAAGGTGACGACCTCGCTGGCGTCCGGCACGACGGTGACGGGCTCCTGGAGCGCCACCGGCAGCGGCACCACCGGCACGGTCACGTGGACCAACGTCGCCTACAACGGCTCCGTCGGCGCCGGGCAGTCCACAGAGTTCGGCTTCCAGGGCACCGGGAGCGGCGACGGGCTGTCCCCCACCTGCGCCGCCGCCTGACCCCGCGCGCCGGGAGCGGCCCCGCCCCCCCCCCCCCCCGGCCCCCCACCGGCCCCCCCCCCCCGGGCCCCCACTTACCCCACCACCCCCCCCGGTCAGAGCGCGCGCCGCCGCC
>NZ_JBHYHC010000256.1:0-5907 GCF_042738955.1 Umezawaea sp. NPDC059074 | reverse complement strand
CCGCTAGAGGATCGGCGAACCGCTCGCCAGCGGGGGCTCGCCGCGGCCGTCGTCCGTGCGCCGCACGTGGTGCTGCGGGGCCGCGTCGACGTCACCGCGCCACGCGCCGGTCTCGGTGCCCTGCTTCTCGATGAAGTCCTTGAAGCGGTCGAGGTCGCCCTTGACCCGGTGGCCGACGAGGCCGAGCGCCGCGCCCGCCTTCTCGGTCAGCGACTCCGGCTGGTACTCCATCTGCAGGTTGACCCTGGTGGTCGTGTCGTTCAGCCGGTGGAAGGTCACCACGCCGCCGTGCGACGTGCCCTCCTCGGTGTCGCCCACGGTGTGCCAGGCGATCCGCTCGTCCGGGTGCTGCTCGGTGATCTCGGCGTCGAACTCGCGGCTCACGCCGCCGATCTTGGTCACCCAGTGCGTGCGGGTGGCGGTGAGCTGGTTGATCTTCTCGACGCCCTCCATGAACGCCGGGAAGGATTCGAACTGCGTCCACTGGTTGTAGGCGGTCGTGACGGGTACTTCCACGTCCACGGACTTCTCGATCGTCGTCACGTTTCCTCCGTCTTTCCGTTGTGGGGCTTGGAAACCGGGTACCCGTCCTGCCGCGTTCCACACGTGCTGGAGATCACCGCTCGCGATCTCCGCCGGACGCGTGGAACTTGGCGGACTTGTGGGTCCCGTCGCACAGCGGCTTGATCGCGGACAGTCCACACCGGCACAACGCCACGGTGCCACGACCCCCGTCGATCACCTCGCCGGACTGCGTGCGCAGCTCGAAGTCGCCGCGCACGAGCAGCGGACCGTCCTCATAGGACGTGATGGTCGCGCTCTTCTCCGGTGCTGTGCTCACAGAAGGGGGTTACCCGTCCGAACCGGATCCCACACACTTCGGCTCAAGCCGTTCTGGGCAAAGGGTTTCCGGCCCACCGGTCCAGCAGGTCCCGACCGAACTCCGCCTCGACCGCCAGCCCGCAGGCCGCGCCGAACAGGATGTCGGCCGCCGCCTCGGGGTGCTGCTTCGCGTACCCGCCGCACAGGTCGTGCGCGGCGATCTGCTCGTGCACCGCGTCCGCCTCCACGTGCTCGTCGTAGAACCGGGTCGCGGTCGCGTCGCCGCCGAGACGGCGCAACCCGTTGCCGTAGCGGCGGTTCGGCAGCGAGGACGTCATCTCGAACGAGGCGAGGTGGCCGATCAGCGCCCCGGCGAACTCCCGTCGCAGCCCGAACAGCGAGATGGTGTTGGTGACGGCGAGCGTCACTGCCGAGGCGTCGTCCACGTAGCGGCCGTAGGTGTCGTCCAGGTCCAGCGCGCGCATCACGTCCCGGAACAGCTCGGAGTGCATCCGCTCCACGCGTCCGCCGCCGTACTCGTCGGTCTGGATCTCCACCAGGGCCGCCTTCGGCGCGCCCTCCAGACGGGGGATCGCCCACGAGTGCGGGTCGGCCTCCTTGAGGTGGTAGACCGACCGCAGCGCCACGAACTCGCGGAACTGCTCCCGCGTCGCCTCCCGCTGGAGGAACCCCGCGAGCGGCGGCCCGTCGTCGGCCGCGACCAGCTCGGCCAGCGCGGCGGGCACCCGGTCCGGCTCGACCTCGACCGGCGGGACCAGCCGCCGCAGCCCGGCCAGCCACCGCTCCTCCAGCGTCCGGCGCAGGGCGATCAGCGACGGCTCCCACTCCCACGCGTCGTCCACGCCGTCGAAGCCGCGGTAGTGCATCTCGTAGCAGATCCACAGCGCGAGCTGGAGGTCGTCGTCGTGCACGACCGCGTCCGTCGAGGAGGCCGCCGGTGCCGCGAGCGGGGTCGTCCGGCCCAGCCCTTCGACCAACGCCGCACTCACCGGTCCGCGGGGCTTGGGCAGGCGCATGGTGCTCTCCAGGGGGTTCGGTCCTCGTCGACCAGGAGCGAATACCCCGATCGGCCCAACGCCAACCTGGGGAGGCGGTGGCCGGAAGTGTGCAAAAAACTTCACCTTGGCAGGTTTCGCCCGGTCCACATGGGGAACTCCGGGTTTTTGAGCGCATGTCGACGAGGAACCAGGTGGCCCATTCGACCGTCCGATGAGCACCACCGCCCCGGTGGTCGTCCCTGGTGGGAGGCTGATGGCCGGTCGAGGCGAGTTACCACTGGGCAGGACGAGCGCGAGGTCGAAGTGCGATGACGGGTTCGAAACCCCAACCGGCGCGGATCGAAGTGGATCTCCAACGCCACGTGACGCCGCCGCTGTCCGAGCTGCGCGCGCACATCAGGGTCATGCTCGCCGACCAGCCGTCGGACTGCGTCGAGGACGTCGAGCTGCTGGCGACCGAACTCGTGAGCAACGCCTACGACCACGGCGTGCGGCCGCTGTTCGCGCGGCTGTGGCGCCCGGACCACCTCCGGCTCGTGCGGCTGGAGGTCGACGACTCCGACTCGAGCCACCTCCCCGTGCTGGGGGTGTCGCGGTTCGGCGCGAACCGGGGCCGCGGACTGGTGATGGTCGACCAGCTGGCGCAGCGCTGGGGCAGCGCGGTGCGGTCGTGGGGCAAGACCATCTGGGCCGAGGTCGCCTGCGGGCCCACCACCGCGCTGCGGCCCGTCGGCCGCTGACGTTCCGGAACGCCGGCGACACCTCGTCCGTTCCCGCGCGTCCACTGGGTGGGAGCGGGAATAGCCGTCCCGCGCGGTCGTTGCGATGGACGACCGGCTGGTGACGACGGGATGCGGGGACGCGATGAGCACGCGGTTCGTGGACGACTGGCAGGACTGGAAGACCTCACGGGAGCGGGACCTCGCCGCTCCGCACGGCTGGCTGGCGCTGGTGTCGCTGGACTGGCTGGACGACACGCCCCGGCGCTACGCCGAGCTGCCCGGCCTGTGGTGGCAGGACGCGGACGCCGCCTACCTCGACCCCGAGGGCGCGGACCTGGTCCACGACGGTGAGCCCGTCGTGGGGGTGAAGCGCTTCGAACTGGTCAACAGCGGCGCGGGCACGCGGGTGGTGGCCGGGGACGTGGAGATCGAGGTCGCGAGGCGGTCCGGCTACCTGATCCGCGTGCACGACCCGAAGGCGCAGGTGCTGCGCGACTTCCACGGCGTGCCCTCCTACGAGCCCTCGGCGGAGTGGGTCGTGGCCGGGCGGTACGAGCCGTTCGACGAGCCCCGGCCCACGACGGTCGGCGCGGTCGTCGCCGGGCTCAGCCACGTGTACACCGCGCCCGGCGTGGTGCGGTTCTCCCACGGCGGCCAGGAGTACGCGTTGACGGCGTTCAACGGGAAGACCGACGGCCTGAGCATCCTGTTCACCGACGCGACCAGCGGCGTGACGACGTACGCGGCGAACCGGTCGCTCAGCGTGTCCGCGCCGGACGCCGAGGGCGGGGTCGTGCTGGACTTCAACCGCGCGGTCAACCTGCCGTGCGCGTTCACCGACTTCGCCACCTGCCCGCTGCCGCCCGAGGGCAACCGGCTGGCGTTCGCCGTGGAGGCGGGGGAGAAGCTCCCGCACGAGCGCGCCTGATGTCCACTCCGGGCCGTGCCGTCTCGCGCACGGCCCGGACTCCTCGCGGAGAGTCACGTGGTGGCTACCGGCTTCACGATCGTGTCACCCCGCGTCACGCTCTCGGCCGAACGTGGGAAGACGACGAGTGGGTAAACTCCCGCGCACCCCGACATCACAAGTAGGCCACCGCACATGCCCAACCCAGGCCAGAGTCCGGACGCCGCAGCCCCACAGCCTGACTTATCCCGCAGGCGGATCGCGCTTGCCCGCAAGTGGACCTACCTGCTCAGCGGAGCCGTCGTCGTCCCGCTGACCGGGGAGGAACTCGGCGTCGAACTGCGCGAGCAGCTCGACGTGATCTGCGACGCGATGTCGCTCCCGCAGCACGACCCGTCGCTCCTGGAACGGGCGGGCGAACGCCTGTCCTCCCTCGGGTACGTCGGCGAGGCCGGCCTGCGCTCCACGATGGAGGTGCTGGGCAAGGGGCTCCTGGCGTTGCCGGAATTCCAGCCCGTGCAGGAATTCGCCGAGCGGATCGTGCTCGGCCTCGGCGCGTTCGCGGTCGGTTTCCTGGCCGCGAACCAGCGGGCCGTCATCGCCCAGCAGGAGAGCATGCAGCTCTCGCTGTTCAAGGCCGTCCGCGACGCGAAGTCGAACCTGCGGGAGAGCGAGGCGCGCTTCGACGAGGTGGCCACGTCGTCGTCCAGCGGGATCATGATCATCGGCTTGGACGGCCAGCTCGTCCGGGCCAACGCGGCGATCGGCGACATCCTCGGCTACCTGCCCGCGGAGCTGACCGGCACGACGCTGTTCGACCTCGTGCACCCGGACTCGGCGGACGTGCTGCGGGAAGCCATGCGGAAGCTGCTGGACGGGAGCGAGACCCGGATACGGCAGTCGCAGCGGTTGCTGCGCAAGAACGGGGAGATCGCGCGGATCTCGTTGACCACGTCGTTGCTGCGCGGAGCCGACGACGAACCCAGCCACCTGGTGATCGTGGTGGAAGACGGCACCGAGCTGATGCTGCTCCAGGGCGAGCTGAAACGGCAGGTCCTGCACGACATGCTGACGGGGCTGCCGAACCGGCACTACTTCGGCAGCAACCTGGAAGCCGCGCTGCGCCGAGCCGACCCGAAGCACGGCGTCACGCTGCTGCACCTGGACCTCGACGCGTTCGGGATGGTGTGCAACAGCCTCGGGCGGCGAGCGGGTGACCTGCTGCTCGTGCACGTGGCGCAGCGGTTGAAGTTCGTGCTGGCGCGGGAGAAGGCGATGATCGCGCGGTTCGACGGCGACGAGTTCGGGATCCTCGTGGAGAACACCGCGTCGACCCCGGACGTGGCGACGCTGGTGGCCGACATCAACGCGGAACTGGCCGAACCGACCTTCGTGGACGGTCACGGGCTGGCGGTGTCCGTGTCGGTGGGGGTGGTCGACCGGCCGTCGGCGGACGTGGACCCGACGGAGTTGTTGCGCGCGGCCGACTTGGCGCTGCGCCGGGCCAAGACGCGGCGCGGGCAGTGGGAGCTGTACCACCCCGACCAGGACGCCGAGGACCGGTCGGTGCAGTCGTTGGCCGTGTCGATGCCGGGGGCGTGGGAGCAGGGGGAGGTCACGGTCGTCTACCGGCCGGTGGCGCGGTTGGCCGACGGGGCTGTTGCCGGCGTGGAGGCGTTGCTGCGGTGGGATCACCCCGGAGATGGGGTGTTGGAGCACGCGCGGTGCGCTGACCTGGCGGAGCAGACCGGGTTGATCCTCCCGTTGGGGGAGTGGGTCATGCGGATGGCCAGTGGGCAAGCCGTGTGGTGGAAGAACGTGCCGTTGGTGGTGGGGTTGACGGGGTTGCAGGCCGGGGATGCCGACTTGAGCAGTCGGGTGGGGCGGGTGCTGCGGGAGACGGGATTGCGGCCGGGGAGGTTGACGGTCGGGATGCCCGTGCGGGGGTTGCGAGTGGCTGAGGCTGTTGACAACTTCCGGGTGTTGGCCGACATGGGGGTGTCGATGATGCTGGACGAGTTCGGGGCTGGGGATCTGGCGTTGCTGGAGGAGTTGCCGGTGACGTCGGTGCGGTTGGCGCCTACGCCGTTCGCTAGCGAGTTGGCGGCGTTGGTGCACGGGGGTGGGGCGACGATCCTGGTGGGTGGGGTGGATACGGAGGAAGACGCTGCGGCTTGGGGGGTGGCTGGGGCGGATTTGGCTTCGGGGGATTTGTTCGGGGTGGCTCGGGAGGCTGGGGAGTTGAGTTTTTGAGGTCTTGGTCGCCGGTTGGGCTCAGTCCGGCCCGGCTGTGAGGTGTCGGGCCGTCCTGCTCGGGGGTGTTGGTCCGTCTCGCGCGGAGGTGTCGTCCCACCCCGCTCGCGCAATTATTTCAACATCCGTTTTTGCTTGTCAATGCGGGAAATAAGACTTGACAAGCCAAAACGGTATCGAATGC
>NZ_JBHYHC010000255.1:0-5955 GCF_042738955.1 Umezawaea sp. NPDC059074 | reverse complement strand
GGCCGCGCTCACGGTCGCCGAGCACTCTGTCGCGTTACCCGTGCTGGCGCGGTCCGTGGTCTCGGGCGCGACCCCGCTGCTGCCCGCCACCACGGCGGCGGCGACCGGGGCGCTCGGTCTGGTCGCGATGAAGGTCGGCGCGTCTCATCCGGTGCTCGGGGGCGCGCTGCTCGGCGGTTACTCCGTGACCGTCGGCTCGGCGCACCTGGCGGCGGCCCGCGATCCGGTGCCCCGCCAGGTGCGACGAGCGGTGGGGGCGGGCATCCACGGCCTGATCCCGCTCCAGGCGGGCCTGATCGCCCGCGCGGGCCGTCCACGCACCGCGCTCGCCGTCGCGGCCCTGTTCCCGTTGGCGCGCAAGCTGTCCAGGAAGGTGTCGCCGACATGACCGGGCCGCGTTTCGGGTACGGCACGAACGGGTTCGCCAACCACCGGCTCGGCGACGCGCTGCGGGTCGTGGCCGACCTGGGGTACGAGGGGGTCGCGCTCACGCTCGACCACCAGCACCTCGACCCGTTCTCGCCGACGCTGGCGGCCGACGTGGCCGCGCTGGCCGAGGACCTCGACCGGCTCGGCCTCGCCGTGGTCGTCGAGACCGGGGCGCGCTACCTGCTCGACCCGTGGCACAAGCACGCGCCGACGCTGCTGCACGCCGACAACGAGCCTCGGCTGGACCTGCTGGCGGCGGCGATCGACATCGCCGCCGACCTGGGCGCGGAGGCGGTGTCGTTCTGGAGCGGCGTCCGGCCGCCGGACGTGCCCGACGCCGTGGCGTGGGACCGGCTGGTCGCCGGGTGCGCGCGGCTCGTCGAAGCGGCCACGAAGGTCCGGGTGCCGCTGGGGTTCGAGCCGGAGCCGGGGATGCTGGTCGCGGACCTGGACGGCTTCGACCGGCTCCGGGCCCGGCTCGGCGACCCGGAGTTCTTCGGGCTGACGCTGGACGTCGGCCACTGCCGGTGCGTCGAGCCCGCGTCCGTGCCGGACTGCGTGCGCCGCGCCGGGCCGCACCTGGTGAACGTGCAGATCGACGACATGCGCCGGGACGTCCACGAGCACCTGGAGTTCGGCGCGGGCGAGATCGACTTCCCGCCCGTGCTGGCGGCGCTGGACGAGGTCGGCTACCGCGGCCTGGTCGCCGTGGAGCTGCCCCGGCACAGCCACGCCGCGCCCGACACCGCCCGCCGGTCCCTGACGTTCCTCAGGGGCGCGGCCTGGCAGGCCGACGCGGTCGCGCGGATCACCGCCGACCCGACGGCGATCCGGGCCCTGTTCCCGGTGGCCCGCCGCCGGTGCGGGCCGGAGGTCGCGGACGAGGTGCGGGTGGGGCTGCTCGCCGCGCTGCCGCCGGACGTGCTGGCCGACGAGATCACCAGCCTCTACCGGTTCGGCGACCCGGCCGAGAAGCGCGCGGTGCTGCGGGCGCTGTCCGTGCTGCCGGTCGGCGACCTCGGCCTGCCGCTCGTGCGGGACGCGTTGCGCACCAACGACTCCACCCTCGTCACCGCCGCGCTCGGCCCGTACGGGTCGGCGGGCCTGGACGCGCCCGCCTACCGGCAGGGCGTCCTCAAGTGCGTCTTCATGGGCATACCGCTCGCGGAGATCGGCGCACTGCGGGTCGACGACGAACTGCGCCGCATGCTGCGCGCGTTCGCCGACGAACGCGTCGCCGCCGGACGTCCGGTGCCCGCCGACGTCCCGATGGTCCTCGCCGGGGAGGCCTGATGCGCGTCTTCGACCCGCACGTCCACATGAGTTCCCGCACCACCGACGACTACCGGGCGATGCGCGCCGCCGGGGTGCTGGCGGTGGTGGAGCCCGCGTTCTGGCAGGGCCAGCCGCGCACGTCGGTCGGCAGCTTCGTCGACTACTTCGACTCGCTGCTCGGCTGGGAGCCGTTCCGCGCCGCCCAGTTCGGCGTCCGGCACCACTGCGCGATCGCCCTGAACCCCAAGGAGGCCAACGACCCGCGCTGCCTCGACGTGCTGGACCTGCTCCCGCGCTACCTGGCGAAGGACGGCGTGGTCGCGGTCGGCGAGGTCGGCTACGACTCGATGACACCGGAGGAGGACCGGGTGTTCGCCGCGCAGCTGGAACTCGCCGTCGAGGCGGCCCTGCCGGTGCTCGTGCACACCCCGCACCGCGACAAGGCCGAGGGCACCAAGCGGACGCTCGACGTCGTCCGCGAGTCCGGCATCGCCCCGGACCTCGTGGTGGTCGACCACCTCAACGAGCTGACGGTCGCCATGGTCGCCGACTCGGGCTGCTGGATGGGGTTCTCCATCTACCCGGACACGAAGATGGACGAACGCCGGATGGTCGCGGTGCTGCGCGAGCACGGCACCGAGCGGATGCTGGTCAACTCCGCCGCCGACTGGGGGAGCAGCGACCCGCTCAAGGCGGTGAAGACCGGCCACGCCATGCTGACGGCCGGGTTCACCGACGACGACGTGGACCGGGTGCTGTGGCGCAACCCCGCCGAGTTCTACGGCAAGAGCGGTCGCCTCGACCTGTCCGAAGTGGACGTCGACCCGAACGCGGGGTTCCAGGGCAGCTCCGTCCGACGCGGGCAGGGGTGACCCCGTGCGCTTCCGCCACTCCGACGGCACGACCGTCCACCTCGCCTACTGCACCAACGTCCACGCGGCCGAGAGCCTGGCAGGCGTGCTCGACCAGCTGCGCCGCTTCGGCGAACCGGTGCGCCAACGCCTCGGCGTCGACCGCCTCGGCCTCGGCCTGTGGCTCGCGCGCCCGGTCGCCACCGAACTGGTCGCCGACCCCGCCGCCGTCGCCACCCTGCGGGCCGAACTGGCCCACCGGGGCCTGGAGGTGGTGACCCTCAACGGCTTCCCGTACCAGGGCTTCCACGCCCCGGTCGTGAAGCACGCGGTCTACCACCCGGACTGGGCCGACCCCCGGCGCACCCGCTACACCCTCGACCTGGCCCGCCTGCTCGCGGCGCTGATGCCCGACGACGCGGCGCGCGGCAGCGTCTCCACGCTGCCGCTGGGCTGGCGCACCCCGTGGACGCCCGCCCGGTCCATCCGCGCCGCCCGCCAGCTCGACCTGCTGTCGGAGGGCCTGGCGCGGATCGCCCGCCCGATCCGCGTCGGCTTCGAACCCGAGCCCGGCTGCGTCGTGGAGAACACCACCCAGGCCATCGCCCACTTCCAGGGCGTCGACAAGGGCAGGCTCGGAATCTGCCTGGACACCTGCCACCTCGCCGTCGCGTTCGAGGACCCCGCCACGGCGTTGGACGCGCTGGCCACCGCGGGCCTGCCCGTGGTGAAGGTCCAGGCCTCCTGCGCCCTGCACGCCCGCAACCCGCGCGACCCGGCCACCCGCTTCGCGCTCCAGTCGTTCGTGGAGCGCAAGTTCCTGCACCAGACCAGGGAGGGCACCCCGTACGGCGTCGACGACCTGGACGTCGCCCTCGCCGGAGGGCTGCCCGGCCACTCGCCGTGGCGCGTGCACTTCCACGCCCCGCTGCACGCCGACCCCAAACCGCCGCTGCACACCACCAGGTCCGTGCTCAGCTCGACGCTCAAGGAGCTGTTCGGCGGCCCGGTCGCGTGGACCGACCACGTCGAGGTCGAGACCTACACGTGGCAGGTGCTGCCCGACCGCCCGGTCGGCGACCAGGGCTTGATCCGCGGCCTGACGGCGGAACTGGACTGGATGCGCGCCGAACTGCGCGGCCTCGGCTTGGAGGAGGTGCGCGGATGAGCCTGCTGGTGCTGGACGTCGTCGGCCTCACCCCGAAGTGCCTGCCCCACATGCCGAACCTGCGCAAGATGGCCGCGCCAGGCTTCACCGCCCCGCTCGACACCGTGTTCCCGGCAGTGACCTGCACGGTCCAGTCCACGTTCCTCACCGGCCTGCCCCCACGCGACCACGGCATCGTCGGCAACGGCTGGTACTTCCGCGACCTGGGCGAGGTCTTCCTCTGGCGCCAGCACAACGCCCTCGTGACGGGGGAGAAGCTCTGGCACGCCACCCCACCCGGCACCCGCGTGGCCAACGTCTGCTGGTGGTACGCCATGGGCGCGGAGGTCGACCTCACCGTCACCCCGCGCCCGATCTACCACGCCGACGGCCGCAAGTCCCCGGACTGCTACACGTGGCCCCCAGCCCTCCACGACAGCCTCACCACCAAACTCGGCCCGTTCCCCCTCTTCCACTACTGGGGCCCCACAGCATCCATCGCCTCCACCAAATGGATCGCCCAAGCAGCCCACCACCTCCTCGACACCGACCACCCCGACATCACCCTCGTCTACCTCCCCCACCTCGACTACGACCTCCAAAGATTCGGCCCCGACGGCCCCGAAGCAGCAGCCGCCGCAACCGAACTCGACACCGTCCTAGCCCCTCTCCTCAATGCCGCCCACGCCAAGGGCACCACCGTCGTGGCCCTGTCGGAATACGGCATCACCCCCACCCGCCACCCCATCGACATCAACAGGGCACTACGCCGCGAAGGCCTCCTAACCGTCCACACCCAGGCGGGCATGGAGTACCTGGACCCGTGGACCTCCCGAGCGTTCGCCGTGGCCGACCACCAAATCGCCCACGTTTACGTCAAGGACCCCTCCGACCTCCCCCGAGTCCGCGACGTCCTCAAATCCCTCCCCGGCGTAGACCAACTCCTGGACCACCAGGGCAAAGCGGCCTTCAACGTCGACCACTCGCGCTCCGGCGACCTGATCGCCATCGCCACCCCCGACGCCTGGTTCACGTACTACTACTGGCTCGACGACACGAACGCACCGGATTTCGCCAGGGGAGTGGAGATCCACCGCAAACCGGGCTACGACCCGGCCGAACTCTTCTTCGACCCGAACGACCCCTGGGTCAAACCACGGGCAGCGCTCAGCCTCGCGAGGAAGAAACTCGGCTTGCGCTACTCCATGCGCGCCGTTCCACTGGACCCGACCTGCGTGAAGGGCAGCCACGGCCGCCTACCGGACGGCGACGAGGACGCCCCCCTGCTGCTCAGCAGCTCCCCGAGGTTCGCCCGCGACCGCGTGCGAGCCACCGATGTCAAACAGCTCCTGCTCGACCACCTGGAGGAATCATGGCCCGACCGCTGACCCTCTTCACCGGCCAGTGGGCCGACCTGCCTTTCGAAGAGGTCTGCCGCCTCGCGGGCGAGTGGGGCTACGAGGGCTTGGAGATCGCCTGCTGGGGCGACCACTACGACGTCGAGAGGGCGCAAACGGACGACGCCTACGTCCAGTCCAGGCACGACATCCTCGCCAAGTACAACCTCAAGGTCTGGGCCATCTCCAACCACCTGGTAGGACAAGCGGTCTGCGACCACCCGATCGACGAACGCCACGAGGCCATCCTCCCGGCAAGGATCTGGGACGACGGCGACCCGGAAGGCGTCCGCCAACGAGCAGCAGAGGAAATCAAGAACACCGCCAGAGCAGCCGCAAAACTAGGCGTGGACACGGTAATCGGCTTCACCGGCAGCTCCATCTGGCACACCGTAGCCATGTTCCCACCGGTACCCCCGTCCATGATCGAACGCGGCTACCAGGACTTCGCCGACCGCTGGAACCCCATCCTCGACGTCTTCGAAGAGGTAGGAGTCCGCTTCGCCCACGAGGTCCACCCCAGCGAAATCGCCTACGACTACTGGTCCACGGTGAAAACCTTGGAAGCCATCAACCACCGCCCAGCATTCGGCCTCAACTTCGACCCAAGCCACTTCGTCTGGCAAGACCTCGACCCGGTCGGCTTCCTCTGGGACTTCAAGGACCGCATCTACCACGTCGACTGCAAGGAATCCCGCAAACAACTCAACGGCCGCAACGGCCGCCTAGGCTCCCACCTCCCCTGGGGCGACCCGAGAAGGGGCTGGGACTTCGTCTCCACAGGCCACGGCGACGTCCCCTGGGAAGACGTCTTCCGCATGCTGAACGCCATCGACTACAACGGCCCCATCAGCAT
>NZ_JBHYHC010000254.1:0-6032 GCF_042738955.1 Umezawaea sp. NPDC059074 | reverse complement strand
GTCACGCGCTGCGCGTGACCACCGGGAGACCGGAGTTTCTCGTGCCCGGCACCGAGCGTCCTCCGCCCCGCGACCGCTCACCGGAGCTCGGTCCGGGAGCGTGACAACCGCGTCCAGCGCGGTTCGGACATCCCCCGGCAGAGCGAAGCGACGCAGTCCGCGACCGTCTCCGGATCCTCGTGCTCCCACACCCGCACCACCACCCAGCCCGCGGCGGCGAGCTGCCGATCCGTGTCGCGGTCGCGCAGCACCACGCCCCGCAGCTTCAAGCGCCACCACGACCGGTTGGCCACCGGGAGGTGGGCGTGGTCGGGGCACGAGTGCCAGAAGCAGCCGTCGACGAACAGAGCGATCCGCGGGCCGCGCAGCAGCACGTCGACCCGGCGGCGGCGGTTCGTGCCCGGCGGCGACCTGTCGACCACGTACCGCAACCCGCGCCGGTGCAGGGCTCTCCGCAAGGCCATCTCCGGCCCGGTCCCCGTTCTCCTGGTCCGGCGCATGACCTTCGCCGTCGCCCGGGAACTCGGCATCGGCGCTGGTCCGCAGTCGACGTACTGGTACACGTCCGCACCTTCCCACCGAGCACCGACAATCCCCGGCGGCTTCCAGCGACCGAAAACTGTCGTACCCCCTCGCTACCGTGACCTCATGACCGAGATCCTGTTCCACCCGGCGACGCCGATGCCGGGCCCCGACGCTCGTCTCGCCGAACTCGATCTGAAGGTCGAGCACCTGGACGAGGCGATCTGGGCGGGGTTGAACGCGCGGGCCGCTGCGCCCGCTCTCGGGCCCACCAACGGGGCCGGGTTGCTCGACTGGATCCATCGGGTGGGGCGGTTGCGCGAGGTGCTGGTCGGGCAGGGGTGGGAGCGGTACGACAAGTACAACGCCGGGTTGGTGCGGCATCCGAGCAAGCCGATCGTGCTCGGGGCGTTGCAGGGGAACCGGCACACCGGTGATCCCGGCGCCAAGCTGCGCAGCGACTACACGAAGGGGCCCGCGATCACGGCGTTGACGCGGGACAACGACCACGACCAGTTCAGCCTGTTCGACGACGGTGAACGGCTTGGCGGGTTGAAGTTGTGGTTCCTGGTGACGTTCCCGACCGTGCGGGACGGGCGGTTCGTGGTGCTGCGGGAGGTGTCGCAGCCGGAGCCGACGCCGCAGGGGCAGGTGATCGACCACTGGTCGCACCGGATCACGTTGCCGCCCTACGACTTCGGGCCGGTCGCGGACATCACGCCGGACGGACCGGCGGAGATCGACTTCACCGTGTCGCTGCGGTGACCCCGTCTGGCGGCGGTCCGGAAGGAGGTACCAGAATGACGCCACCATGCTCACACCTTCCCGTCTCGTCCTGGCGCGCAAGCGGCGTGGACTGACCGCGGCCGAGGTGGCGCGGGCCGTCGGGGTGAGTGCGAGCAGCGTCGGCGACTACGAGCGCGGCAGGCGTCGGCCGGTCGCGGGCACGACGGCGGCGTTGGCGAGCGCGCTGGGGTTCCCGGTGGAGTTCCTGGAAGCTCCGGACGAGGCCGAGCTGCCGACCGGGGCCGTCGCGTTCCGGGCGGCCGCGAAGCTCCCCGCGGTGCGGCGGGACGCGGCCGTGGCGGCGGGCAGGCTGGCGATCGGCGTCAACCGGTGGCTGGAGCGGACGTTCACGCTGCCCGACCCGGACGTGCCGACGCTGGAGCACCCCGACCCGGAGACCGCCGCGGACATGGTGCGCGGCCGCTGGGGCCTGGGGTCCGGCGCGGCCCCGACGATGGTGCACCTGTTGGAGGCGCACGGGGTCCGGGTGTTCTCGCTGCCGGTGGACTGCGCCGAGGTGGACGCGTTCTCCTTCTGGCACGCGGGCACGCCGTTCGTGTTCCTGAACCCGACGACGTCCGCCGAACGCGGCCGGTTCGACGCCGCCCACGAGCTGGGCCACCTCGTGCTGCACTCGACCACGCACCCCGCCGACGCGGAACGGCAGGCGAACGCCTTCGCGGGCGCGTTCCTGATGCCCCGCGCGGGCGTGCTGGCGTCGGTGCCGCGCGGCCCGGTCACCGAGCAGGTGCTGACCCACCGCGCGCACTGGCGCGTGTCCGCGCTCGCCCTGACCTACCGGCTGCGCGACCTCGGCCTGCTCACGGCCGACCAGTACGGCGTCGTGTGCACCGAGCTCAGCCGCCGCGGCTACCGCGTGGCCGAACCGGACGGCCTCACGGCCCGCGAGGGCTCGTTGCTGCTGGCCAAGGTGTTCCGCGCCTTGCGCGACCGCGGCACCACCCCCCGACAGGTGGCGCACGACCTGCTGCTCGACCCCGCCGAACTCGACGCGCTGGTGTTCGGCCTCGTCGTCACCGCCCTGCCGGGCTCGCGCCGGACCACCGCCCGCCAGGGCAGGCTGTCGCTGGTGCGCTAGCGCCGCCGCTCGCCCCACAGCGGCAGGATCGGCGGCAGGTCCCGGAACAACGGCTTCGGCGGCTTGGGGGCCACGTCATCGTCGTCGTCCCACAGCCGGCCGTACTGGTCCGGCAGTTCGCCCCACCCCCAGTACGGGGCGGGGCCGTCCGGGACGAACCCGAGCAGGTCGACGGGGTCGACGCGCTCGGCGCCGACCGTGCACACGTGCGACCAGGCGTCGCCGAAGTCGAAGACGTAGGCGAACTGGTCACCGGACTTGAGCTTGCCCAGCTTGGTCTTGACGCTGTCGATGGTGCCTTCGGGCTCGTCGCCGTCCCAGTGGCTCAGCGCGCTGATGCCCGCGCCGCCCAGCAGGGTGAACATGTGCATGTGGGCCAGGTCCCAGCGCGCGAACGCGATGTCCACGGCCCGTGCCAGCTGGGCGAAGGAGTGCGAGCGCGCGACGACGAAGTCGCGGCCCGGACGGGGCCAGAACTTCTGTCCACGGCCTTGGACCAGTTCCACGCGTATCGACAACCAGGTGCGCGCCACGGCGACAAGATAGTGGATCTCGAACGGGTGGTCGTCCAACACCAACGTGTTGCCTATTCGCCTTTGACGCCGTCCAGGCATTCCCGCAGGAGATCGGCGTGCCCGTTGTGCCGGGCGTACTCCTCGATCAGGTGAAGCACGATCCAGCGCAGTGACACGGCCGATCCGTCGCCGCGCACACCGACGAAGTCCAACGGCCGGGAGGCCACGATCTCCCGCGACTCGGCGCACGTGGCCCGCCAGGTCTCGAACACCGTCGCCACGTCGACCGAGTCCAGGTCGTCGAAGTCACCGTCGGGGTTGTCCGGGTCGCTGTAGTACAGCGGCGGCAGGCTCCGACCCGCGACGCGGTTCCCGAGCCACCCCCGCTCCACCTCCGTCATGTGCCGCACCAGCCCCAGCAGCGACAGGTCCGACGGCGGCACCGCGCGGGTCCGCAACTGCTCGTCGGTGAGGTCCGCGCACTTCATCGCCAACGTGGAGCGGTGGAAGTCGAGGTACATGGCGAGCGTCGTGCGCTCGTCCGCCAACTGCTCCGCTTGGACGCGCTCGTCGGTCACGCGCTGAAACCTAGCCCCCGGACGCCGGTGGCCGCAGCCGATTTCCCGTGGTCCGCAAACGCGTGCGCGGTCGTCCCCGCGCGGTGTGGTAGCTCTGCGGGTATGAGCAACCTCGAAGACCTACGGGACGCCCTGCGCCGGTTCGCCGCCGCCCGCGACTGGGACACCTACCACACGCCGAAGAACCTGGTGATGGCCTTGTCCGGCGAGGTCGGCGAGCTGACCGACCTGTTCCAGTGGCTGACGCCCGAGGAGGCGGCCGCGGCGATGTCCGATCCGGAGCTGGCGTGGAACGTCCGCGACGAGCTGGCGGACGTGGTGCACTACCTGGTCCGTTTGGCGGACAAGCTGGACGTCGACCTGGTCGAGGCGGCGTTCGCGAAGATCGAGCGCAACGAGAAGAGGTTCCCCACCGGTGACCTTCGCCCGGTCGAGTGACATGCTCTGTCACTCACACGGCCCACTCAGGGGGAGAACTTGAACCCGCAGGCGATGAACAGACTGCACATGCACCAGAAGGTCACCCTCATGGTGAACCGCTACGAGATCTTCGCCGACGACGGCAATGGCGAGCCGGGGGCCGTCATCGCGTTCGTCGAGCAGAAGCGCATGGCCTTCAAGGAACAGGTCACCATCTACACGGACTCGTCGAAGTCCACGGTGCTGGCCGGGTTCCGGGCCCGCAAGGTCATCGACCTGGCGAGCGGCTACGACGTCACGGACGGCAACAACCAGCCGATCGGCTTCTTCCGCAAGGACTTCGCCAAGTCGCTGGTCAACTCGACGTGGCACCTCGACCAGCCCGGCGCCCCCACGGCGACCGGCCGGGAACGCAGCCAGGGCATCGCCGTGCTGCGCAGGTTGTGGAACTTCATCCCGCTCATCGAGAACTTCCCGTTCCCGTTCCGCTACCACTTCGACTTCGTCCGCGGCGCGGCCCCGGTGTTCAGCGTGGACAAGAAGACGTGGCTGCGCGACCACTACCTCCTGGACATCCAGGACCCGTACGTCGACCGCCGGGTCGTCATCGCGCAGGCGGTCGCCGTCGACGCGCTGCAGTCCCGATGATCTAGAGGTACGTGAGCAGCAGCAGGATCAACGCCACCAGCAGCACGATCCCGAAGAACGCCGCCGCGAACGTAGGCGGGGCAGGTGCCCTCTCCCGAGCGTGCCTGCCCCGTTTTCTCTTGCGCATCCCGTGTTTCCGCACACCGCGCCACCGCACCGGGACCTCCAGGTCGACGTTCATGGTGATCACGGTAGGCAGCGCGGCGGCCCCCACCTCGGGAGATCACCCGCTCGCAGCAGACTCCTTGCCCGGTCGGCGGCTCAGGTCGATTCGGTCGTGACGGAGTGCCACTCCTAAGGTTGGTGGCATGTCGGTCGTCGTGGTGGGAGCGGGAATCGCGGGCTTGGCCTGCGCCAGGGCGTTGACCGAGGCCGGTGTCGCGGTGCGGGTCGTCGAACGCGGCAAGGTGTGCGGCGGCCGCCTGGCGACGAAGCGCTACAACAACAGGCGCACCGACATCGGCGCGGCCTACTTCACCGCACAGGACGAGGCCTTCACCAGCCTCGTCACGAAGTGGCAGAGCCAGGGCCTGGTCCGCGAGTGGACCGACACCCTCACCGTGCTGGACCCGGACGGCACCCACCGCACCACCGGCCCTATGCGCTGGGCGGCCCCGAACGGCCTCCGCTCCCTGGCCGAGAACCTCGCCGAAGGCTTGGACATCACCACCGGCCACACCGTGGAGTGGATCGAGCCGGGCCCTCGCGTCGACGGAGTCAACGCGACAGCGGTTGTCCTGGCCATGCCCGGCCCTCAAGCACTGCGCGTCCTCCACCCCAGCCTCACCAGCGCCCGCACCGCCGTGGAAGCGCAGCACTGGCTACCAACCCTCGCGGTCACCCTTACCTACCCGGCCCGCACGTGGCCGGACTTCAACGGCGCGTTCGTGAACGACCACCCGATCCTGCAAACGGTCTTCGACGACGGCGCCCGCCGAGGCGACAACGCACCGGTGCTGGTAGCCCACACCACCCCGAGCTTCACCGAGCACTACGTGGCAGACCCCTCAGTCGCCGACCACGAGGTAGAGGCGGCAGTACGCCAGGTCCTAGACCTCACCGACAAGGCCACCAGCACCCACGTACACCGCTGGACCTACGCCAGCCCCACCAAACCCGGCACAAGCCCGTTCCACTTGGACGACCAGCACATCGGCATCGCAGGCGACGCCTGGGGCTACCCCCGCACAGAAACCGCCTGGCTCTCCGGCACCGCATTGGGCAACGCTCTAGCCGCCCAGCTGACCTGACGAGCCCAAAACTGTCGGACCCCTCGACTAGCCCGTGAATCGGGGGGTCCTCACGACCAGGCGACCCCCGCCACCGCATACCCCCAAACGCAAAAAGCCCGGTAGGGACCCCAATTACTTGGAGTCCCTACCGGGAAAGATTGCCCCGCGGTGACCTACTCTCCCACACCGTCACCAGTGCAGTACCATCGGCGCAGGAGGGCTTAACTACCGG